>SYLX01000078.1 GCA_005808505.1 Bdellovibrionales bacterium
CCAGGGCAGTGGCATGGCGTCCCGCCCATTTAAAACTAAGGAGTTTACGATGTCCGGCTTCGGAGGGTTCCCTTCCCTTGGCGCATCTATGCGCTATCAAGCGATTCTCGAAATTAACAACCGCACACCCAAGCGTTACGATCCTTCCCGAGACGAGTCGGGAAAACGCCTGAAAATTTCAGAGTTCTACGGACAGAACGTTTTCGATCTCCGCAAGATGCAGGAGAAGCTTCCCAAAGATACTTATAAGCGTCTTCTCTCGGCGATCGAGAGCGGCGAAAAACTCGATAGCGATATCGCAAGCTCGGTCGCGAAATGCGTAAAAGAGTGGGCGCTCGCTAAAGGTGTTACGCACTACACGCACTGGTTTCAGCCTCTCACGGGTCTCACAGCTGAAAAGCATGATGCCTTCATCACCCCTGAGGAGAACCAGAAGGTCATCGAGAAGTTCTCGGAATCACAGCTCGTGCAATCGGAGCCTGATGCTTCCAGCTTCCCTTCGGGCGGTATGCGCACGACGTTTGAAGCTCGCGGTTACGCGGCTTGGGATCCTTCTTCGCCTATGTTCATCATGGACGGCGCAGGTTCGAAAACTCTTTGTATCCCTTCCGTCTTCATCAGCTACCACGGTCAAGCGCTCGACGAGAAAACAGCGCTCCTCCGTTCGACAGCGGCACTCTCGAAACAAGCTTGTGAGCTTTTGAACCTCATCGGTGAGAAAAGCGTATTGCGCGTAATCCCGACTCTCGGAATCGAGCAAGAGTACTTCCTCATCGATCGCGCCTTCTCGAACTCGCGTCCTGACCTCGTGATGACGGGTCGCACGCTCCTCGGTGGTCAACCGCCCAAGGGTCAGCAGCTCGAAGATCACTACTTCGGTAGCATCCCTTCGCGCGTTCTCGCTTTCATGTCGGAGATGGAATACGAACTTTATAAGCTCGGCGTTCCGATCAAAACTCGCCACAACGAAGTTGCACCGAGCCAGTTCGAATGCGCGCCGGTTTTTGAGGAAGCCAACATCGCAACCGATCACAACCAGATCGTGATGGAAGTTTTGAAGAAGGTAGCTCAACGCCATAACTTCCAAGCTCTGCTTCACGAGAAGCCTTTTGCCGGTATTAACGGTTCGGGCAAGCACAACAACTGGTCCATGAGCCTAAGCGCTAGCGATCCGTCGATCGATGGCGAAAACCTTCTCGAGCCCGGAAAAACTCCGCACGAGAACGTTCGCTTCTTGCTCGTTCTCTGCTCGATCCTCAAAGGTGTTCATAAGCATGCGGGCATGCTGCGGGCTTCGATCGCTTCGAGCGGCAACGATCATCGTCTGGGAGCTAACGAAGCGCCCCCAGCGATCATCTCGGTCTTCTTGGGTAACATGCTCTCGCGTATCTGCGATGAGATCGAAACGAAGCAGGTTTCGTCAAAGAACGCTGACAAAGTCGTCATGGAGCTTGGCCTTTCGCACTTGCCCTCGCTCATGCAAGACAACACGGACCGTAACCGTACGTCGCCGTTTGCCTTTACCGGCAACAAGTTCGAGTTCCGCGCTGTTGGTTCGAGCGCCAACACGGCTTTCCCCGTCACGTGCCTTAACACGGCCGTTGCCGACGGTATGAAAGAAGTTACAGCACGCCTCAAGGCAGCTGGCGTGACGCCCGGCACGCAAACTTCTTCGGAAAAAATCTTCGACGTCATTCGTGAGATCATCAAAGAAACCAAAGCCATTCGCTTCGAAGGCAACGGTTACTCGGACGAGTGGGTGAAAGAAGCCGAAAAGCGTGGCCTCCAGAACTTGCGTAAATCGCCTGAGGCGATGCGTGAGATTGTTTCTGCAGTTTCGATCAAAGCTCTGACGGATCATAAAGTCTTGAGCGAAGAAGAGGTTCACTCTCGCTTCAACGTTCGTCTTGAGCGTTACATCAAGAATCTTCAGATCGAAGTCGACTGCATGAAGTCCATGGTCAACACGCAGATCTTACCGGCTTGCTTGCTCTACCACGGTGCTTTGAGCCAGGCTGCAGCAAACGCGAAAGCGGCAGGACTTGAAGCTCCGCAAACGGCAGCTTTGAAGCAGCTCACGGACCTCATTACACGCGGTCAGACAAAGTTTGCTGATCTTCAGCGTGCTTCGAAGACGGCGGAAGATACGCATGATGAGTACAAGAAAGCTGAGCTTTACGCCACGAGCGTTTCGACGGCTATGGTTGAACTCCGCACGGTCATCGACGAGATCGAAGCCGTGATGATCGACGATGCATGGCCGCTCGCGAAGTATCGCGAGATGCTCTTCATCTCCTAATCATTTTTTGTTTCTAAAACTTCTCGTAGAAAGGCCTGTCCACAAGACAGGCCTTTTTATTTAGGCGTCCAGGTGTTGTGTAGCGATCAAACAGAATGGGTGATGGAAGGCTTGCCACCACCTCAACATCGGGGTCAGGATTTCCTGACTTCAACACTGCTCGGAGCTTTTCTACAATGTACAAAGCCATTGATGATTCCGGAAGCGAACTTGCCGATCTAGCAGATTCCGTTTCGAGACTCGGGAGTCTTCCGGCCGATCAAATCGAGCGCGAACTCAGTGAGGCTAAAGTGCGCATCGCCGAGCATCTCTTGCTTTGCATGGAGAAGAGCACAGAAGCCACCGATAGCTTTGATGAGTTTGAAAAATGGGGTGCTCACTTCGAACTCTACCGCATGACTTGTGAGCTTGAGTCGCATGTTCAGATTCAGAGTCCAACTCCCTGATCCACCACTCTTTTTAAGGCATGACGATCGCCTTTACAGAGCCCTAGAAACGTAATGCCTAATCCCTCGGGATGCGTGGTGCTCTCCTTCGAAAGTCGCACCACGCGGCCTTCGCAGCGCAGTTGCCGGTAGGATCCAAGATGAAGCGTGATCGTCACTCCATCGCCAGGATTCAGCTGTCGGGAGCCCGCGGGGAATTCGGGAAGCGGGACGAATGCACCAGTCTCCGATAAATCAAAAGTCGTCGCGCGTACGCTTGGCAGTCTCAAGCCACCGATTGTGAGCGGCAAGCTCATCTGCTTACGTGGAGGAGTCAGCCACCATCTTTGTTTTGGATGCGCCAATATCCAACGGAACTTCGGAAACGCAAACAAAGGTGCACAGAGAAGCGCAAAGCCTGCCGTCGCGACGTGAGCTTGTGAAGGGGCAAAGTCGATCCCGTATGCAGCGACGATCCAATTATTGAGGCCGACGATCGCTAACGCGATCGGAGTTAATACGCGGGCTCGCGAGGAAACTTGAAAAATAGAAATTGAACACGCAAGACCCGTGAAAATCACGAACCAGTTCAACAAAGTGATTTTATTCAGCACCTGCATGACTTCGCGAACCGAGTGTTCGTAGATCAAGGCGATCTGCAACGGGATTGAAAGAGTGCTCACCGCGATGACCAGCGCGATCAGGATGAGAAGCTTTGGCTTCTTTTTCATCTCGCCCCCTGTGTAGGTTTTTCGGTTTTCGACCGTAGAGCGAGTTGGTCACACCAGCTCACTACGCGTCCGACATATTTTCTAGCCTCATTGAGTTCTTCGTCCTCTAGCCAGTTCGGCCCTTTGCGTTCGAGTGCTTGGGAGACGCGAGCTGCACCCGAGTTATAACTCGCAAGCAGGACTTCGCTGAGTGCGGCGCCTCGTTCGCCCAATTCAGTTTCAAGAAGCAACTTCTTATCATCGCGGTTCCAATACTCATGTAGATAAGAAAGGTACTCAGCTCCGCCGCGTATACTGCGCTCGGGATTCAGGCGCCATTCGTTCTCGGGATTGATGTCGCCGTTCAGAATCGCAAGCTTCAAGATTGGAAACGGCATCTCCGAAATCTCGGGGTGTCGAGGCCAATCCGCGAACTTGTCGATAATTTCGATCTCACCTAGACTCGTGATTTGCGTGAGGCCTAAAGCTTTATTGCGGCTCACGGTCAAGGGGTTGAAAGAAGACTCCTGCGCAATCAAGCCGGCCAAGAAGAACGGATTGAGCTCTTTTTGTGCGGCTTCTTCGTCGATGGTTTTCAAAATTTCCTTTGTCAGTCTAAACGGCGTGAGCCGCTCAAGGCGTTGACTGCGATCAAATGCGAAACAACTCGGCCCGTGATACTGCGCGAGAACGGGCGTCTTTGATTCCTTTGGCCAGTAGAGGAAATGAATCCGGTTCTCCCGGCCCGCGACGAGTCGTAAATTCTTGGTAGCCAGACGCACCTTCTTTTTTTGCGGATCCGAATCCGTGCGCGTGGCTTGCGCGAGAAACTGTTTTGTCACGTCGAAGCCGTTGTAAAAGAGAGCGATCTGCGGATCTTCCGAGACACCTTTTGGATCTTCGATTTCGACGGCAAAGGTTGTCCGGGTGTGCAGCACCTGACGGGGCGGGTAAAAGTGAACGGAAGGATTTGCTTCTTCGAGCTCAAAATCTTTTCCGAAAAAGCTGGCGGGGCCTCTTGCTTCGGTCTCGGCCGAATCTTTAGAGAAAAGGCGAAGAGCTCCGAAGGGCGTAGTGGGCCCGGCGCAGCCCACGCCCTGGAGAGCGAGCAGCGAGAGGATGATCAAGTTGAGTCGTTGAAGTTTCCCATGCAATGGCATCGAGAGAACTTATCGCCCGCAACCTTCAGCCAGTGGAGCGTCGTCTCAGTATTTATCGATAAATATGATCGGGGTGTTGAAATTGAACAGAAAGCGCGGGGAGTTTCAGGCGAAGTGTCGAGACCTCAGGCGCTGTCTCAGAAAAGAGAGAGCGCCCGCTCGGTCAGAGGCAAATAGAAAATGATTACTGTGCGCAAGGAGCGATACGTGGCCACTGCATTGTTACGACGCTCTCGGGGCTCGGAACCGTGAGTTCGAGCTTGATGATCGTAACATTGCCCTCTTCAGCCGTGCTGCTTTGAATGTCGCTGATTTCGCCTTCGCGTGAGGCGGGAACTTCCGCATTGTGGAGATCAACCATCGTTCTTGCGAGAGCTACGACTTCTTTAGGCGAACCTGTATAGCAGATGCCATTTGTTTCAACGAGAAGGTGTTTACCAGAAAGCGGCTTTTGCGTCGTCGAGGAGACTTTGTTTTTGATCCCGTCCTTCGCGAAGTTTTCGTAGAAGCGGATTTCAGCAGCTTGAGATTGAGCGGCAGCAACGAGTACGAAAGCAGCGAGGAAGAGTTTCATAACAGTCTCCTTTTGATTTTGGCCGAGGCCTTTTCATGTATCGACCTTCATGAGTTCAAAAGGACTGCCAGGGGAGAACGAACCTATCTGCATGAAATGACTAGCTTGAGGACCTCGCGGAGCTTGGGGCCAAAAGCGGACGGCCAAGAGGGGCTATCGGGTGTCAAAAACCTCGACAGCTCCGCGCAAAGGCTTTTCGCATCCATCTATTCGTAACGGAGGGCTTCGATCGGATTCAGAGCTGCGGCCTTGCGTGCGGGATAAATCCCGAAGCCAATCCCGATTCCGGCCGAGAAGAAGAACGACAACGCCACCGCGGCCGGTGAATTAGCCGTCGCCCAGCCAAGCCACGAGCTCACGAGCTCCGTCGCGATCCAGCCCACAGCGATGCCGATCGCGCCGCCCGCAACACCGATGACGAGCGACTCGATCAAAAACTGGTAGAGAACGTCTTTCGGAGTCGCCCCTACAGCTTTGCGCAAGCCGATCTCACGGGTACGCTCCGTTACGCTCACGAGCATGATGTTCATGATGCCGATTCCGCCGACCAAAAGCGAGATCGTCGCGATCGAAGCGAGCAGAAGCGACATCGTGCGACTGCTCTCGGAGAGAGCCGCTTGCACATCGGCCATATTGCCGATTTGGAAGGCTTCCTCACGATGAGCGATCGGCACTTTGTGGCGGCTCAACATCAATTGCTTTACGAGATCTTGGAGCAAGTCCATGTCCGCATCTTTTGCGGCTTTGATATCGATGAAATCGATCGAATCTTTACCGAGCAGGCGATGCATGGCGGTCTGGACGGGAATCAAAACGACATCGTCTTGGTCTTTCCATCCGGAGCTTCCTTTCTCGGGTAAAACTCCGATGACCTGGAAGCCTACTTTGTTGATTTTAATGATTTCGCCGATCGGATTTTGATCCCCGAAAAGTCGATCAACAACTTTGGCTCCTAAAACCGCAACGCGACTTCGCACACTGTCTTCTTCAGGCGTGAAGTACCGGCCCCGCACGGGATCCGATGCGTGCATCAAGGCGTAGGATGCTCCCGTTCCAAGGACCGCGCTGTTGGAGTTGCGGTTTCCGTAAGTCACCTGACCGCGACCTTCGACGTTCGGTGAGATGTCATCAACGGGAAGCTTCTCTTGAATGATCGTCGCATCGCCTAGGTTCAAGCGGTTTGCGGCCCCTTTGTCTTGCGCGACTCCCGCCACGAGGGCGGGACCTGGCTTCAAGATGAGAAGATCAGATCCGAGCGATGCAAGCTGCGCTTCTACGGCGCGCTGTGCGCCCTCACCGATGGCCAGCATGGTGATGACGGCGCCGACGCCGATCAAAATTCCGAGCATCGAGAGGAACGAGCGCACTTTATTCGTCGCGAGCGCCGCAAGTCCCTGACGGAAGTGTTCCACCACTTGCTCAAGCATGTGAACGAAGCCACTAGGAGGAGCGACAGGTGGCGCCACGGGAGCCGAAGCCGAAATGGGTGCCGCGATCGGCTGCAGACGTTCATCCGTCTGGATCAAACCATCGCGCATGCGGATGCGGCGCTTAGCTTGCGCGCCGATTTCTTCTTCATGCGTAACGATCACGACCGTAATGCCCTGGGCGTTGAGGTCTTTCAAAATTCCCATGATCTCGGCTTCGCTGCGGGAATCTAAGTTTCCGGTCGGCTCATCGGCGAGGATCACGCGAGGATCGTTCACGAGCGAGCGCGCTATCGCCACCCGCTGCATCTGACCACCCGAAAGTTCGTTAGTTTTGTGCTCGGTCCGCTCGCCCAGTCCAACTTTTGCGAGGAGGCTTTTGCCTTTCTCAAAGTCGGCTTTGTTTTCGGAATAAAGTTGCGGAAGCACGACGTTCTCTAAAGCCGTCATGCGCGGGAGCAGATTGAACTGCTGGAAGATAAAGCCAATCTCTTTCCGACGGAGTTGGGCGAGTTCTTCTTCACCTAGATGCGCGACTTCGCGCCCGTGAACCGTGTAGGAGCCTTGTTGCGGGAGATCGAGCAAACCCAAGAGGTGCATGAGCGTCGACTTCCCGGATCCCGAAGGACCCAAGATCGCGACGAAGTCGCCATCTTCAATCGAAAGAGAGACGCCCTTCAACGCGTGAACGACGTTTTCTCCCATTCGATACGTTTTGTAGACGTTCTTGAGCTCAAGCACGGAGCTTTTCCTTCAATGTCCTAGGGAAGGGAAGACGCTCGACTTTTGGTCGTCCTTTGCCTTCACGGGAATCGGAATCAAAACTTCGTCGCCTTCGTTCAAACCTTCGGTGACTTCGACGGTGCGGCCATCGCTGAGTCCTGTTTGAATCACACGTTTCAGCGGTAATGACCCTTTTGAAGGTGGAACAAGAACGTAAGTCTCGTTCTTCATCGTTTTGATGGCTTCAGCCGGAAGAAGGAGCACAGATTTTTTGGAGGCGATATCGAAATTGACGTTCGCGGTCATGCCTGTGCGCACGAACTCAGGTGGTTTCTCGAGAATGACGGTGACCATGTAAGTCGTAACGTTGTTCGTCGTACGCGCTTCATATGCCACCGAGTGGACATGCGAAGGAATCGGGTGTTTCGGGTAAGCATCGAGCACGAGGGACGTACGTTGACCTTTGTCGATTTGAGCGATGTCCGTTTCATCCACCGGAGCTTCGACGATCAACCGATCGGCCATAACGAAGATAGGATCGGTGTTAGCGAAGCTTTGGCCAGGCTCGATGTTCCTCTGAATGATCGTTCCCGATACGGGTGCGATCAAAGGTGTCGGGCGGTAGAAGTCTTCCCAGCGCTTATACTCGTCAGCTCCTTTTGCGCGAGCAGCATCGAGGAGAGATGCGCGGTCCCAAGAGCTCATCCAGAGAAGAATTTGCCCGCGCTTTACTTTATCCCCCTCTTGAACGAGGACTTGCTCCGCACGACCGAAGATGGGCGCCTTCACGTCAACGCGGTTTTCGGGTTGAACGGTGCCGGTACTGAAGACCGAGGACGTGATATCGCCTCGCTCAACTTTGACTTCGCGAAACCGCGGATCGCCCGATGAGCGACCGTATGTCACGAAGGACGCAAGGATGGCGGCCGCAACGGCGCCGAGAAGAGTCATCTTGATGAGTTTGGATCCGCTTTTCACGGGATCGCTCCTTTTCCTAAAATCTGTTCCCAACTCGCTTCCGCCGAGACGCGGTCGCGTTGGGTGGTGAGAAGGCTTCGTTCACGGTCGACGAGTTCGTTTTCAATAAGATCCCACTCTTCGAACTTCAAAAGGCCGTTGTTGTAACGGGCGCGGCCGATCTCCGAGCGCAGGCGTGCAGCATCGAGGAAAGAGCGGGCAAGTTTCGTGCGGGCCTCGGCTTGAACGAAGTTGGCGTGAGCTTGCTTCAGCTGGACGAGAAGCTGACGAGTCGTCGATTCGCGTGCGTAGGCTGCTGCAAATGCGTTCGCACGTGCAGACTGCAGCGCAAAATGATCGCGACCGCCTCCGAAGAGAGGGAAGCTCAGAACTAGTCCGACGCTCCAGCGCTCGTCGTTCGGGAAGAAATCGAGCCCTCCACGACCTACGGTCCCGATCAGATTCAGGCTCGGATAGTAGGCTGACTTTGCGAGTTCCACGTTGAAACTTTGGACTTCTTCTTCAAGCCTTGCTTGCTGCTGCTCGGGAAGAGTCGCCAAAATCTCCTGGAAGTTCTGAGATGACGGTGGCGCGTTCAGTGGAAGCTCACCCGTGACTTCAAGACCTTCGCCTTCTTCAAGGCCTAACACTTTAGCGAGCTGAGCTGAGGCAGCTTCACTTTCCTGTTTTGCGCGGAGGAGATCAAGTTTCGCTTCTTCGTAATAGGTGCTCGCGAGAAGCGATGAGCCTTTGTTTTCGTTTCCCGTCTCGTAGCGCAGGCGGATGAGATCTGCATTTTGTTTGCGGCGATTGGCGATGACTTCCGAAAGTTCGACTGAGCGCCTCGCGATGAAGGCTGCCGAGAATGCGGCCTTTAGCTCCGCACTCGCCCGCGCGCGCGCGACGGCCAGAGCCCAGCGAGCTTGTTGCTGCTTCTTTTGCGATTGGCTAAGCCGATACCAGTCGGCGAAGCCGTTAAACAAATTCAAGTTCGCCGAGAGACCAGCACCGTACGAGCCTGCATTCGTAATCCGGGAGCCTTCGTTCGTTCGCTCACCTTCGCGCGTGAAGCTGAGGTCAACCGACAGGCGGGGCGTAAACGCAGCGTAGCCCGATTTTACTTCTGCATCGGAAGCCGTAAGCAGAGACTCCGCTCGCTTGAGATCCGGGTTGCGTTCTCGCGCCAGGGCTACGCAGTCCTCCCAAGTGAGCTTCTTTACGGTCGCTTGCGATGTCGAAGGCAGAAAGTTCGCGCAAATGAACGCCGCGAAAAGGGAGACGATGGAGACGCGAAGCGATCGCGAACTTTCGATCGCGATACAAGGCATGACTGATAGAAGATCGCGAGAAGATAGACGCGGTCTCACTGGAACTCCCAAACCGTACTTTTACGGTGGGAATAGATACTTGAGATTGAGGGTGTTTGCCAAGAGGGGAGAAGGCCGAAAAGCCTCGTGATTTCAAATCTCCAAAAGTCGATTTGAGCTCTCTTTTTTTCACGTTCTGACACGGGTTTTTGTCAAATTTGCCCTAGGGAAGTGCGGGCGCGTGCCTGCGGCTCTCGATTCCGCGCGTGCGGATCTCTATGGAAGTTAAGGCGAGCTGACCTTCTTCGATCTGCGCGGTCGATCCACGAAGGAAGAAGTCGATGATGATCACGTTTTTTGGAATACGCAAAATGCGAACAGCTCCTTCGATTTCGCTGCCTACGCGAAAACCTTCAAGGCCCGAAACCGGCGAATACCTAGGAGAAAGGGAGGTTTCACGCTCGAGTTCGTCGCGCAAGTCCTCAAGCGATTTGACTTGAAAGCGCCAGTCCGAGCCGATTTCGATGGAAGACTGCTGCCAATCGTTCGTCGGACCAGTGATCACGCTCCGGCGTCCATCCATCCGCGCGTTCCAACCTTCTGGAACGTAGATTCCAAAACCCGCATTGTCATTGTAATGCCAGGAACCGGCGAGAGCCTCGAGGGGAGCAGAGCAAAAAAGCAGCAGTAGAAGTAGATGCAAATGCATTCGTGAACGTTACATGAAGATGACTAGAATGGTCGAGCACCAAAGCTCGTGCTCAAAACGTTCGTCAGTCGTTAGAAGTGCACGACTGATCAGGTGAGCAAGGTTCGTTAGCGATGCTCCGGTGAGCGGAGGTCATACCGGAAACTGAACCTGACGTCTCATCGACTTCAAGACCATGAACAGCGACTAATCGAGGGCAGAAGCTTTCAAAAGCCATTGCGGCTGCGAGAAGGACGATTAGGATGGCGAAGCGTTTGATCCACGTCGCTCTGAATTTATGGTGATTGGAAAAAGCAAATCGCATGCGCCGACCTCACTCCTGCTTCATCCCTTATCTTGTCGCAGGTTAGGGGTCGACGCATGCAATTTAAAACAAGTCGTCTCAAATCGGGATTCGCTCGAATGCCTTTGTGAGCGTAGGTTTCCCGTCGTTGGCTCGTCGTAAGCAACGAGCCGCATGAGCACAACGTTTCATCCGTGAAGCGAAGAACTCTCAGTCATTCCCTTGACCAAGAATCTTCCTCGAAAGGTTTAGACCTTCAAGTTGAAGCTGCGGATCGGGGCAGCCAGGCGCTCGGGCATCAAATTCGCGATGAGATCGAGCGTATTCTGCATGAAGCTGCCTTTACGGATCTCAGGTTTCAGCTGTTCAAAAGCTTCAGCCATGAGTTCAGCTTCCTCAACGGCGAGCACCTGTTGCGCGGCTGCGAAGATTTCATTTTCTTCTTCCGCGATGTGATGTTCGATTCCGTCTTTGAGTTTTTTTGCGAGGGCTGTCCATTCAACATTGACCGCGTTCATCGCTTGGAGCGTACGCAGGATAGTTTCCGCTTCCATGTGCTCGGCGTACCCGTGCATCACGATGCTCTGAGTTCCGTCGATCTCTTTGAGCGGATTGTAGAAAACCGCTTCTTCCGCGCGAGCGTGCGGAATCAACTCATCGCGAATCTGCTGGATGAGGTCGTTGCGCGTCTCTTCGCTCGCGTCGGCTGCACCAACGAGATCGTTCAAAAGAACTTTCAGTTTGTCGTGATCTTTTTTGAGTGCTTCGTAAATCAACATGGTTGGTTATCCTTTCTGTACGTGCGTCCGTGCACGATGCCAACGAGCCTGCGATGGCTCTGCAATTTTCTTACTGACGGTTATAAATTTTTTCTTGATCGAGTTCGAGAGGACGGTTTTCCGGAGTCGTTTTGTTCTTACCGTCTTTGTTCAAACCGAATTTCAGTTGATCGCCCGAAACTTGAACGATGTCGTAGAAGTTGCGGGGAGCTTTTGTCCAGCAACGCTCGAGCGGGTTGTCAGACGTCTTCGCCGTTACGTCGCGCGGAACGCCGACTTGCCAGTCGTTGATGCCGCACGCTTGGAGATCATTGAGCGTCTTTTGCCCGTCGGCGTTTACCGCAACGATGTAGGTCGAATCGATGCGGCCATCAAGAGCGTAGCCGCCGTTAGCTTGAGCCGCGCCGAGGTTGTAGCTACCGTTTTCGACGACGGAAACGACAGGCTGCGCGCAGTTATCTTCGCGGTAGTAAGTCGTCGTTTTTGTGAGGCTCGCGCCTAAGTCGTAGAGCTCTGTTTGCGAGGAGAGTCCGAAGATGTCGAGGATGCTGTTTTGGCAGCTAGAGCCCCACTGATCATTCAGACGTAGCTCCGTTACTTTTTCATCGATGGATTTTGCCGCGTCCTCCGCTGCTTTACCGCAGCCAACACCGGCAACCATTGCTCCCAAAGAAAGACCCAACACTAAATTCTTAGAGTTCTTCATAGTCAACATTCGTGACCTCCTGTCGACGTGCCTCAATAGCAACGTAGATGCCGGGTCATGAAGGGGCTCAAATCAAATCTAAATGACTTAGGTCTTCGAGTGAGGAATTTTTCCTCGCGACCTTTGGGGATTTTCAGGACGCGACAAGAGAGTTGGGGCAGGCCGGTCTAGGGTCAGTCGGGGAGTCGCAAGTTGAATTCCTGCTTCTCTTAATTTCTCAACCGCCTGACTGAGATAGCGATCCGCAATCCCGAACTGAGCTCCGTAATCGCTGATATTGTAAACGACTTTCAGAGTGATCCACGACTCAGTCGTTTCGGTGATGATCACGACGGGCGCTGGGTCCGTTACGATTCCCGCGATGTAATCGGTAGCCGAAAGTAATGCGGCCTTTGCGTCGGCGATGGGTTGACCGTGCGGAATTCTAAAAACGTGACTCCGGACGAAGGCGCGCTCGCGACCGGCGAAGTTTGAAATCTGCGATTGCGACAGGATTCGGTTCGGAAGCACGATGATTTCGTCGGTGATGGCAAGAAGCGACGTCGAGCGCCAGGAAATCTCCTTCACCTGACCTACGATCTTTTCCGAGCCGTTTTTCACTTCGATCCAATCGCCGAGATCGAATGGCTTGTCGAATTGGAGAGCGACCGCAGAAAACAAGTTTCCGAGCGTGTCTTGAAGCGCGAGACCAAGAACGATTGAGACGGCAGCTGACGTCGCGAGGAGCGGGGCGAGATCGATTTGAAAAACGGCGGTAAGAACCCATCCCGTCAGCAAGAGCGACGCGATCAAAGTAAAAATGTTTACAAGAAGAAGCGGCACCCCGGCTTTTTTGCTGGTGAGGAAGAGATATTCAAACGCGATGATCCGCAGAATTTTGATGAAGATCACGAGGCCAGAGAAGATCGTTAAGAGTCCGATGTAGAGTTGCGCTTTATCCGCCCAGACGGCTTTTACGTCTATGAGCGCGATGAATTCGTAGATCCCGAAGAAGAGCAGGCCGACTGCAAGATGATTCCAGAGATTGCGGAAGTGTTGTTTGAACGTCTTATGGCGATCGTAGGAAATGTTGCGCAGAAAAAGCTTATAGAACACCCACACACCGAACGCGACGCTCAACAAGACCAAAACGACTTCAAGTCGCACGCTTGCTGCGACTTGCTGTTCGGCTATCAATGGGAATGCGGATGTGCGTGCCACCGCGAAACTCTTCGGTTTTTCGGGCGTTCGTCTTGAGCTTCCTACTCTTCACTGAACGACACGTCCATCCCTGGACTCACCCGCATCCCACCTGCGGTGGGAACGCATCATGCTTGCGGGAGGTCGCCAGCGAAGAGAAGAAATCTCTGCAGCACTCCCTTTCCGTAGCCGCCAGCGGATCGAAAGACTTTTGAACGGGTGTCTGACAAATCGTCACCTGACGCTTACCAAGCCTTTTTGGAGCGCTCCGCTAACCCTTTGTTTTTTCATGGATATTGGCTGGCATCGCGCTGGATGGGACCTTGCAAATTCAGGAGCTGAATGGATGGACTCCGTTCAAAATGAGTTCGTAAACGAAGAGAAAGCTCAGGCTCCCGATGGTGAACTTACGAGTGAAAACAAAGAAGTGGCTGGCCATGATCCTCATGATCATGACCCTCGTCGAGGCGCCGCTGCTGGAAGCAGCTCCGAGCTCAAGTTCTCCGGTGAGAACCCCGATTTTGGTCGAGGACTCTGAAGATTACGAAGGTGTTTACGGCGACGAAGAGAAAGAACAGATCACGAAAGGCGAAGTCGAGCCCGGGCATGCTGACCTGCTCCCTGACAGCGAGACGGGCCGTTATAACGTTAAAACGAACCAGCCCATTTACGAGTATTCGAATGTGAAATCGAAAGTGGTCGGTCGCGCTTATCCGGGTGAGACCTTCAACGTCGTGACACTCGGAAAGGACTTCTTCCGAGTCCGTTTCAACGATGGTCGTGCTGGGTTTATTGTTCGCACAGAGATCTGGGGCGAGAAAAACAAACCCGCAAAGATGGAAACTGAATGTAAGACCTGCACGGGTGACGCGAGTCCAAAGGCGATCGATGAGCAAGTTGCGGGTCTCGGTGACATCGCACGCGAAATCGATCGCAAGACGGAAAAGCCAGCTAAAAAGCCTGAGCCCGCTCGTCCGCCTCGCACGCGCAAGCCCGACATCGTTGACGACATCCAAGCGATTTCAAAAGGTCGCGAAGAAAAGCTGATTCGCGCTGCAAATCACCAAGCGCGCGTTTGTCGAACGCCGGCGAATTACCTGCGTAAGCGTCGTGGTAGCCGTCCGATCTGCGGTAATAAGTCGAAGGGCATGTGTTACCGTGCGGTTAAGCAGGCTCTGATGAAATCAGGAATCGTGAAGTATTACATCCCGGGCGAATCAGCTAAAGACGCGCATTATCACGGGCACCTGAAAAAAGCTGGCATGAAGAACATCATGAGTACTCTAAGAAAGCAGCACGGTGGAAATTTAGTGAAGTTAGCCAAAGCAGCACCCGTCGGCGCAGTGCTCGTTTACGAAGGTGGCTCGCACGGACACGGTCATATTGAAATCAAAACGACGAAAAACCAATATTGCAGCGATTACTGCAAGTCGAAACCAATCAACGAGTATGCTAGAAGTGGTAGGAAGTTGATCGCCGTCTATATGCCGTGATGAGATGAGGAACAAAGGAACGACGCCATGATGATCAAGCGCTTCTTGTTTGCCGTGATTCCAATCCTGCTTATCATCGTAGCTTCGGAGAGCTTTGCCGAGAAAACGCATTCAGCTCAGCCGGTCACAAAAACTTCGGATCCCAAACCTTCCGACTCTTCATGCGCCGGTTGTGCGGAAGTGCGAGCGCTTGAAAAATCCTTTGCCCAATGGAAAGGCGGGATTGAGGCCGAAGGGACTTACGACCTAATTGGTAAAGCCTCAAAAGCCATCTCAAAAATGAACGTAGATCCGAAAAACAAAAAAGCGAAATTAACCGATGATCAGGTTAAAGCGGCGACAGCGCTTCTGAAAGTCGCCTTGCCGTTTGATAATGCGTTGATGCTTATCGATGACAACTTCGCTCTTTTTGAGGCCAATCAAAAAGCGTTTTACGTGGAATTTAAAAAATATCCCGCGCTAGAAGCTAATGATCTGAACGATGCTCTCGACGCTAAACTGTCCGAAGCGACAGAGGGGCAAGATCCTACCGCAACACCTAAACTGGAAACTTCTAAAAATAAAAAGAAGTGAGTCCCTGCCGATCGCTCCAGCAAGCCTTTTCCTCAACCTGCGCTCGATTTGTGCCGAAGAGTTTAAGGTCACAGAAACGGGCGGGAGCGCGATGGAAAAGAAAAACATCCTCATCGTAGATGACGAGCCGGAGATCACAGAGCTGATCTTCCGCCACGTTCACG
>SYLX01000079.1 GCA_005808505.1 Bdellovibrionales bacterium
ATCCGAATGGAGCGAATGGTTCGAGGACTGGCAGCTCACGATCGCTAAAGACGGGCGCATGACTCCTGTCGTAGTCGCTCGCGGAAATCACGAGAGCTCAAACGAAATGATCGAGAAGCTCTTTGATACTCCAAAAGGTGTTTACTACGCATCGAGTTTTGGTGGCTCGTTACTTCGTGTCTATACGCTCAACTCCGAGAGCGGCATTTCGGGGGAACAGACGACGTGGCTTCAGTCTGACCTTGAGAAGAACAGCGACGCTGTCTGGAAGTTTGCGCAATACCATAAGCCCATGCGCCCGCATACTGCCGGGAAAGGCGATGGCAGCAGCCAATACCGCTCATGGGCAAGTGTCTTCCACAAATACCGTATGAACTTGGTTTCCGAGAGTGACGCGCACGTTGTGAAGTCAACTTGGCCTCTTCGTCCGAGTACAAGCGGGGAGAGCCATCAAGGTTTTGTCCGCGATGATCGCGAAGGAACAGTGTACATCGGCGAAGGCGGGTGGGGAGCTCCGCTCCGTTCGAACAACGACGACAAGCCTTGGACGCGTAACAGTGGTCGCTTCAATCACATCAATTTGATTTTCCTCGACAAGAGCAAAGCGGAAGTCCGTTTCATCCGGACGGATAACGCCGCCGACGTGGAAGAAGTTCAAGACAGCACCCGCTTTCGTTTGCCGAAAGCTCTCGACGTCTGGAACCCTTCAAACGGCGCGATTCTTCAATTGGAGCCCGGCACTTGAAAGATCGTCGACTCTTAGATCTTCTCCGTTTCACCTGTATTTGTTTATTCCTCGGTCGCGCTTGGCAGCATCTCTTTTGGGATGCGCCTTACCGCGCGCTCTTGTGGGATGAAGGTCTCTTGAAGCCCTTCATTGAACGTTGGACTTCTTTCACCTGGACGGAGTGGGTCACTAGCGAAGTTCTCGATCAGTGGATTCAAGGCTCGATCCAGATGACCGGCGGGTTTTATCTACTTTGCGCGGCATGCTGTTGGCGAGTGGTGAGCGGCCGACGGCTTGAGCAGGTCGTCCTCATGATCGGCTCGGCTTCGCTTGCTTTCTTGAGTTTCCTTTTCGGTAAAGAGAAGTTCTATCAGCTCGGGCAGTTCCTTGAGTACGCCTTGCAAGTTGGTGCTCCGCTGCTGCTTGTTGCTTTCGTGCGTGCAGGTTCGATTACGAAGCGAATTGATTTCGCGATTCGCTGGATGACCGCTCTGACATTTGCTTGTCATGGACTCTACGCCATCGGCTGGTATCCAGTGCCCGGCGAGTTCGTCGAGATGACGATGACGCTTTTGAAAGTCGGAGATCAAAGTGCAATTTGGTTTCTCAAAGTCGTCGGCGCCCTCGATATCGTTATTGCTTTCACGTTGGTCGCAAATCGCTTCGTGATCCCTTCGTATGCGTACGCGATCTTTTGGGGGTTAGCGACTGCAACGGCGAGAGTTGCGAGCAATGTCGAGATGACGGATCTTGCGGCCGGCCTTCACCAGTGGCTCCCTGAAACTTTGCTGAGACTTCCTCATGGATTAGTTCCAGCTTTTGCCCTCGCTTGGATCATCTGGATGCAGCAAGAGGAAACTGCCAGCCGCGCGGTTTCGCAATCGTTAGTAGATGAAGTGAGCTGAAGTTACGGACGACCCGAGTGCGCTCGGTTAGAAGTTTTCTCCGAGCGACGGAAGGCGCGAAGACCTATCCGAAGTTGATCGACGTAACTTTGCTCATTTGTCAGTACAAGTTCGAGGGCGGAGATCAACTCACGTGCGGAAGAAGCCGAACTGGCGCTCACTAGTGTGAGCGCTCCATTGTGGTCGTCTTGATCCAATTTGTAATGCAGGTGAAGAATTTGTTTTTCGTTCTGCGCGCGATCCAGAACGAAGAGATCGACAGCATCCTCTCCTTGTCCATAAGCCTCTATGATTTCAAACGGCTCGTCTTTCATCGGACAGCGGCCCAACGCCCAAAGCAAAAGCCCATCGTCTTCATCAGCCTCGTGCGGGAGGAGAATGAAGATCTCGTCAAGCATCGCTTTCATCGCGCACTCCTTCAGCTTTCGCGTACGCTTCATATTTGAAACGACGGATGAAGTTGTGCGCAAGTCAGGTTCCGATTAGGACGCGTGAGATAATTTTTAGGGACGAGGTTCTTGGTCCAACTCAAATCGCGGGCGACTTAAGTTGATGACGAGTGATTTCGTTTTGATCTTAAATCGAAAATGATGTTGGAGCGCAACCGGCTCCGAATTCACGACACCCTTGATTGGGTAAGTTGTTTCTTCGATGACTTCTTCAGAAGCTACATCTTGCACGGTGAAGTCGCCTCGATCTTCTCTCCAGCTTTCATTGATCGTCATCTGGCCTAAGTCTCGTTTCGCCGTGAGAACGATCGTTCCGTGTTTCGTATAGCGGGCCGACCAGTTTTCGTTCTCTTCCATTAGGTCAGCAAGATGCGTGAGTTTGCGGCCCAAGGTTGAGAAGCTAATCGAAATCGGAAGCTCGCGGAGAGTCTCAAGCGAAACGCCTTTCTCGTACACGCGCACCGTAGGCGAGTGCACTTCGTAAGGCTTCTTCTCGATGCGAATCCAAGCGTACGTCGCGGTCACGTAATCCGTCGGCGCCCAAGCTGGCCATGGGTACCATCGACCCACGGCCATCAACGTGCCGTCGTTACGTTCGGTTGTCGAAAGCACCATGTTCTTATTGGCGAGAGTCGGGAAGTGCTTTGCTAGCTGCATCTCCGCGATCTGACCCGGAGTTAGATAAGAGCGTGCCTCGCGGAAACGAACTTCTGTCGTGTAAGTGTAGCCAGGTGCAATTCGAATAGTCTGACCACGCTTGATGAATTCCGGAAGGACTGGATCGTCTTCGCCCGAAATCACCTCAACTTGACGGACTCTTGGATCATACAAAGGCTCGTGAATTCGGAACGTCGTTGCGGCAGTTGCCGTTTCGGGTCGACCCACTTGCTCGTACTGGAGAGTGCGCGAAGATTGACGATACAAAAACTGCACGAAGGCTTTGATGTCGATGAGAGAGCCTCCGGAAGAGTCTTTGCCTCCGCTTTCGTTCTTTGGAGTTTCAAAAACGTCTTTATGAATCAAAGCTTGTTCAACGATGCGGTCGGCAATTTTTTGAAAGCTGTCGGAGCTCGCTTGTTCGGAAGTGATCTTCACCGAGGAGTTATTGACTTGCGTGCTCAGCATTGCTTTTAACTCGGGTGCCGCGATTTTTTTGAGACCCTTAGAGCTTGCATCGGCTTGCAGGCCGGTAGCCAGGTCGCTCCAATTGACTTCAGCGGTGATAGAGCCGTCAAAGCGACGAGCTTCGAAACGAAACTTCACGTTGAACTCAAGGCCCTGGCGACGGCTCAAGCGAGAGACGACGATGTCTTTTTCAGCTTCAGTTAATCGAAACTCAGTCGTGTAGCTTGCACCGTAATAGTTCAGGATATCGACTTCATCGCTGGAATCACTGAACCGGCCGATAGTAAACGGCTGTGAGACGCCAGGAATCGAAACTTGGATCGACGTCAGGGGCATGCGCGCGATCGTCTTCGTTTTTGCATTCGCGGGTTCATTCTTGTTCAAGAAGTGAAGGACTTCGTCGAAGTTGCATCGACCTTCATCGATGTTCCGGCGTTCCATTCGTTTTTTGACGTGCTCATCATCGCGCGGAAAGTAGATTCCAACTTCGAGGCGGTAAGTCGAATCCTCATTCGGAATAATGTCGATAAGACTAGCCATAGCCTTGGTGCCAACGGTTGCCCGCGGCATCACGTAGATCGTGCCTTGTTGGCGTTGGGAGCTGCGGAAGAACGTCCGGTTACAGTTCACGCGGGCATCAATCGGGACGGGATCTAAGCGAACGGAGTCGACACCACCTCGAGCATCGGCCAAAGCAAACGTAGCGACTAAAGCCGCAACGGAGTGCAAAATCGAGTTTTTCCACTCAAATGGCCGCATAGGTATCGGGTCCTTTGCTTACACAAAGGCCGTAAACTGCAAAGGCTTCACCATCTTGGGAGAGATTCAGCGGGGACCGGGCCTGATCAAAGATTTGACAGGAGCCCGGAATCGTCCCCGCTAAAGCGATGCCAACGACGTTACCGGCGTCGAGCTAAGGTACCAACGCCGCCTTCGACATGCAGCTCAACGCGATCGGATTCTGAATAAGATTCGCGTGAGTTGTGAGCTTCATCCGGCGCAGGAGCAGGTGTCGTCGCGCAGGCGCTAAGGACCGTGAGGCAAGTGAGAATGAAAATGCGGATTGCGTTTGCCATAATCTCGCTCCTTTCAATTTCATTCTACGCCGGGAGCGTAGCAATAAATAGAATTGGTTGAATCACTTCGCGCCGGCCGAAGAGCCAAGACACCACCCGTTCATCAAAACCAAACGCGCGAAATCGAGCGTAAGTGTCGAGAAAGTTTTTCCATGAACTCTCCTAGCAGCGTCTCTAATAGCGTTTGACGGCGGCTGGTCTCGTTTTCCTTTTGAGCACGAAGCTTTCGTAGGTGCGTAGGAAGGCTGAGTTTTAAAAATGTTTGAAGAAGGATGACCGCCATGATGAAGAGTGCCGTCGCGATCTTGATTTCTCTTTTGCCTGCTGTTCAGGCCTCGGCGTTGATTGAAGTTGGTTCCGCCATCCGCGCAACAGATGGTATTCCTGCCTGGATCCAATCCTACCGGACAACTGTCGATAAGATGAAAACTTCAAATTCGTATCCGGCAGATGGTTATACGGAATGCCGTGAGACCGAGGAAGTAAAGAGCGCCTATCTCTGCATCAGCAACACGCAAAAAGGCATGAACTCTTCTTTAGGTCGCGCTTCGTTTTTCATCGAAGGTTTGGGCGGAGCTAATTCGAAGGGAAAAGTCGTCAGTCAAGATAACGGAACTTACCAGATGTATAAGAACATGATCGGTGGCCATGATCTGAAAGGCCAAGATCTTCTTCGCTTCAACGATACGGTGACGAAAGAGTGCGCGACTTCAAAACAAGACGCAAACATTTGTCACAATGCTTACGAAAAGGATCTTTTCGAAAATTTCATTCTTCCTTTTGCGAGCCAGGATCCCAAATTTGTCGTAATCACTTTCGCTTCCCAAAGCAGCATGCAGTGGGAAGACGTCGTCACTCACGAAATTCTGCACGCGCAATATTTCAACGATGATCAGTTCCGCGCGATCGCCGATGAGTTCTGGGAAAAAGAGGTTTCAGCCGAAGATAAAAAACAGATCATCAGTGAGCTCAGCCAGCACTACGATCCGACGGATGCTCTTTTGATGAGAAACGAATTCCAAGCCTACATGTTAATGGCGGGTGCTGAGTACTCACAGCTTTCGATGTTTGTTCCCAAATATCGCGACGCCCTCATGAAGAAGCTGGTTGCCAAGGGAATCCAGCCTATTCAAGTGCAGTAACTCTCTTTAAGCCGGCTCCGGGTTTAACGGTTTTCCGTTCCCCCCGGAGCGCTGGCCCTGCCATTAAGACACCGGATTAGGCCTTTTCGGTTCATCCAGCTCTTTTTTCCCGGGCGCTATCGCGCCGTTTCTTTCAGCAGCGAGGCCCGAATCAAAATCCCCAAAGCCTTACCGTGCATCAAGTTGGAACGGTTTGAGGTCTAGCCGAACGCCCGCAAAACCGCCGTCCAAGGAAATTTCACTCTCCCTCTTGCAAGCCGGGAAATCCTGTAACAATCTGGCGACCAGGGCAGTGGCATGGCGTCCCGCCCATTTAAAACTAAGGAGTTTACGATGTCCGGCTTCGGAGGGTTCCCTTCCCTTGGCGCATCTATGCGCTATCAAGCGATTCTCGAAATTAACAACCGCACACCCAAGCGTTACGA
>SYLX01000080.1 GCA_005808505.1 Bdellovibrionales bacterium
ACATCGGCCTGACCGCCGAGGCGTCCTTCCGTACCAACCTCTTTCGCAACGCGAGTGACCTCGGCAGCGAATGACGAGAGCTGGTCAACCATGACGTTGATGGTGTTCTTCAACTCGTAAACTTCACCTTTCGCATCGACCGTGATCTTTTGCGAGAGGTCACCTTTTGCAACCGCGGTCGTTACCTTCGCGATGTTACGAACCTGCGCCGTCAAGTTACCGGCGAGCGAGTTTACGTTATCGGTCAAATCCTTCCAGACGCCCGACACCCCTTTAACGTCGGCCTGTCCGCCGAGCTTTCCTTCGGAACCTACTTCCTTCGCAACGCGTGTTACTTCGGATGCGAATGAGTTCAGCTGGTCCACCATCTGGTTAACCGTCGTTCCGATCCGGAGGTATTCCCCTTTGATCGCGCGACCGTCGACATCCAGAGACATTTTCTGTGACAAGTCACCTTTGGCAACCGAGGTGATAACGCGCGCCATTTCGGTTGTCGGCTGTACGAGATCGGCGATGAGGAGGTTGACGGAGTCGACAGACGTTTCCCATCCACCTTTTACGGATCCGATCGAGACCCGCTCGGTCATCTTACCTTCTTGACCGACGATGTTCCGAACTCGGGAGAATTCCGTCGCCATCGATTCGTTGAGTTCGATGATATCGTTTAAGACCTCACCGATTTCGGAGACGATCCCTTCCGCTTCAACCGGCATGCGTACGGTGAAATCACCTTTACGAACGGCCTTTACGACGTGAAGAAGTGAGCGGAGCTGGTTCTGAGTCGTCGAAACAGAGGCCGACGAAAATTCACCGTCTCGCCAAACCGACTCCATACCGTCGCCTTTCAGACGAATGCTGGCCGAAGCACGGCGAGCTGCGCCGGTGCCACGATTGGCGTCACTATGACCATCGCCATTTGACGAAATTGGAGGAGGTGTTTTGGAAGAGCCATTTGTGCTCTTCTTCGATTTCGATGACTTTGGTGCCTTAGAGGGATTGCTTTGCATCCACGGGCTCCTTCAAGGGATGTGTGAAAAACGCTGTCAGCGATCGTCAAATCTTGCAAAAAAACGCTACAATTTCGATGAGTAGCCCCGTTTGTGTAGAAATCTAAAGAGATCGGCCGATTTTTTCTAAACCGCGTAACAGATTTTTTAAGGTGTGCTTAATATTTGTGAAGCGAGTTCGGCTCCAAACGCTTGACAAGCGTGGCAATAAATAGCGCTTGCACGGAAAAGCATCACCTGAAACCGTGACTTCCCGACTCGAATCCGGGCAGATCGCCCCCTGCTCTTTCGATCGGGAAATTCTAAGCCTCCCTGCTAATAAATAAATTTTGATTAGCGAAGCTCGGCTGTTTCATTTTGAGTCATGGGGGGGCCGCGGGCCTGCGCTGAAACCGAAACTTTTTCTTTGGTTAAGCCTCTGAATTCAGGGTCTAATTTTCCCAACTCGAAAAATTTATCTCGGCCGGACTAAGAAACGCGCCGGTCGATCGTGACTCCGAATGAAGAGCGGGAGGTTGGGTGGATAAGAACCAGTGGCTCCAAACGCTGCTGCGTGACCATGAGGGGCGCTTGCTCCGGTACGCTCGCCGATTCGTCGGCGATCAGCTAGCGCGCGAGATCGTCCAAGAAACGTTCTTGAGACTCTGGCGTGAAGTACCAGCAACGCTTGAAGGTCGCGAAGCCGAATGGCTTTTCTGCGTCTGCCGTAATCTTTGTCTCGATGCTCTGAAGAAGGAGAAAAAGATGAGCTCGGATCCTCTCGAACCAGCAGAAATCGTCACCGACCAAGAATCGGCCGACGAGAAGCTGGAGCGCGAGCAGGAGACGAACCACATCACACGGTTGATCACCGAGCTTCCGACTTCGCAACGTGAGGTCGTCCGGCTGAAGTTTCAGGAAGGCTTCAGCTACAAAGAAATCAGCTCGATCACGGGTCATTCCGTTTCTCACGTCGGCGTTCTGATCCACGAAGCGATGAAGAAGCTGAAGAACCAGCTCGCTTCGCCTCAGATCGCCACCGCACAAGGAGGTCGTAAATGAAAATCTCGATTGACGATCCCAGACTAACAGCCTTTGCGCTCGGTGAGCTCGAAGGTGAGGAGGCGGACCAAATGAAGAACCTGATCGACCAAGACCCCGAAGCGAAGAAGTACGTCGAGGAGATTCAGAATACGGCGCGCGTGTTGAGCACGGAGCTCGACAAAGAGTCAAAACCGCGACTTGAAGTCGCCGAGCGTGAAGCGATTTTTCAAAAGACCGACTCGCCCCGCTCTTGGTGGAAGCGGTGGAAAGTTGCCGTTCCGGCTGTCAGCTTACTTGCGGCAGGCGTGATCGGTCTCGTTATCATGGGCCCCGATATCAAGCGCGAAATCGAAAGCAAAGTTGCGGAACGGATGGCGCCCATTTCAAGTGGCATTTCGGCGTATGAACCTGATGAGCAAGCCCCTCCAGAAACGGCAAGCCGAGCATTGCCGCAATCCACTTCTTCAGGCGACTTAGCGGCAGAAATGTCCGGAAACATGGCAGACGAAATTGAACAAGAAGCGCCCTACCAGCATTCCGAAAGTCTCGCGCAAGACATGGGGGCTGCAGCCGCAGCACCGTCCGCTAGCATATCCGTCGGTGGCGGCGGAGGTGGACGATTTGCTCCTGAAGCCAAAGCGAAAAAGTCGGTATCCGGTCGCCAGTCATTCGGCGGCCTTCGTGGCGCTCCGACTTCGGATGAAGGATCGAACACCGAAGCGTACAAATATATCAACGAGAATGCGTTTAAGAACGTGGCCGATGAGCCGCTTTCAACTTTCTCGGCTGACGTTGACACAGCTTCTTACGCGAACGTTCGTCGCTTTCTTGTCGGCGGCCAGCTCCCGCCAAAAGATGCCGTTCGCATCGAGGAGATGGTGAACTACTTCACGTACGACTACCCGCAGCCGCATGACGGTCGACCCTTCTCGGTGACTACTGAACTTGCGAATTCACCGTGGACTCCGAAGCACAAGCTTCTACGCATCGGTCTGAAAGGTAAAGAAACTCCGATCGCGCAGCGACCTGCATCGAACCTAGTCTTCTTGCTCGACGTATCGGGCTCGATGATGGACGAAAACAAACTTCCGCTCGTCCAAAAGGCGATGAAACTTCTCGTTGATCAAATGCGTGAGAAGGATCGCGTGGCGATCGTGGTTTATGCAGGCAGCACGGGCGTTCTTCTCGACTCAACATCGGGAACAAATAAACGACAGATTTTGGAAGCCATTGACAAGCTTTCAGCTGGCGGTTCAACGAACGGAGCATCGGGCATTCAGGAAGCTTACCGCGTAGCTCAGCAGAACTTCATCAAAGGTGGCAACAACCGCGTGATCCTTGCGACCGACGGAGATTTCAACGTCGGCGTCACGAGCGAAGGTGATCTCGTTCGCATGATCGAGGAGAAAGCCAAGACCGGAGTCTTTTTGAGTGTACTGGGCTTCGGCTCGGGAAATCTCAAAGACAGCACGATGCAGATGCTTGCTAACAAAGGAAACGGGAACCACGCCTACATCGATTCGATTCGTGAGGCGAGAAAAGTTCTCGTTCAACAAGCGGGCGGCACTCTCAACGCCATCGCAAAAGACGTGAAGCTACAAATTGAGTTTAATCTTCGCTATGTGTCGGCTTATCGCTTAATTGGCTACGAAAAGCGCATCCTTGCGAAGGAAGATTTCAACGACGACCGCAAAGACGCCGGCGAGATTGGCGAAGGTCATACGGTGACAGCCCTTTACGAAGTCATCCCTGCGGGTGTGGAAGTTCCGAGCAAAGTTGACGCTCTTAAATATCAGAAGCCTCAGGCACCTGCTGATGTGAAGGGCGATGCAAATGGAGAACTTGCGACGGTAAAACTTCGCTACAAAGCTCCGGAAGGAAGCACGAGCGAACTCATTACGGCTCCAATCAAAGACGAGACGAAACCGTTCGCAAGCGCTAGCTCTGATTTTAAGTTTGCTTCTTCGGTGGCAGCATTCGGGATGAACCTTCGCGAATCACCGAATCGCGGAGATCTGAGCCTTGAACAAATTTTAGAGACGGCAAATCAGAACGTGAATTTCAAAGGCAAGCCCGACGAATATCGTAAGGAGTTCGTTGAGCTGATCAAGCAAACACGATCTCTCAAAAACAACCGTTAAATTTCGACTTGTGTCTTAAGCCAGGCCTGGAGTTCATCGAGCTCCGGGCCTCGTTCCGGATGGCGAGCCTTCAACTCCCCGACCACGCCTTCAACTCCACGACTATCGTAGCTCTTCCCTACCAGCGCCAATTCCAAATCGGCGATGAGATCTGGAAATAAAGCATCTGAGAAGACACGGGCTTTTTCGACGTATCCTTTTTCAACGTCGGCATGAACTTCGATGAGGCCCCAAGAAAGGTATTCCGTCATCTGGTGATGAAACTGCGGCGCATGCCCAAATCGCCAATCCCACGAAGAGAACTTATCAAATGTTTCTTTGAGCAACGGACGAGCCTCAAGATGCGTGGGATCCAGAATTTCAGGTTCCGCGCTAGACCCGTACTCTGCGCAAAAAGATTCGATCATCGCGGAGACGAACGAGTCGTGACGAATCGAATTGCTTAACTCGGCAACGTTCATCACGCGTGCACGAACACTTGCGCGACCTTTTGATTCGAGCTTCTTCGGATGCGGCGTGAGGTAATTCGCGAGACGACTTAGATCCGCGTGGATCAGGAGAGTTCCGTGGTGAAACGATCGATCTCTGGTTTCGCGGAACGCACTTCCGCTCACTTTACGAGGATCCACATCGCTACCGATCACTAGGTCGTTTCGACCGGATGCGCGAGCTTCGATGCCGAATTTCTCGAGTGCCCTCACGACGATTTCAAGATTCCGGGCCCGGCTGTAACCTTCTTTCGGCGAAAGGAAGGTGAAGTTCGTATTTCCAAGATCGTGAAAGACCGCGCCTCCACCCGTCGTTCTCCGAGCTAAACGGATGCCGTCTGCCTCCATCGCGGCGAGATTGCATTCTGACCAAGGATTCTGATTGCGCCCGATGACGACCGTCTCGGCGTTGCGCCACAGGAAGAGCGTTTGGCAGCGAGGATCCATCTCGCGGAAGATCCACTCCTCCGTCGCTAAGTTAAACCAGGGATTGTGCGTTTCCGAGATAAGAATCCGGAGCGGAGCTAATTGCGACACGTTTTCTCAATCCTTACCTTGTAAATTCAGAGGAGTTCCGCAAGGCCATAACATCAATGCCCAGCGGCGGTCTATCGGTTGAATTGTTTGCGGAGGCCTCGACCCCGAAGTAAATTTATTGAACTAGGTTGAGAGCCCTAAACCGAAGGAGATGCACCGTGGAAGTTGGCCAAACGCACGTTGAGCACGCCGAGATCACGCCGGAGCTCGTTCGGGAATTCGCAAAAGTCTCAGGCGACTACAACCCGATTCATCTCGACGAAGAGTTCGCGAGGACCACACCTTTCGGTCGACCCATCGCGCACGGGCTTCTCAGCGGTGCGCTTCTTTCAGGAATCATGGGCACCCGGTTTCCGGGGCGCGGAACGGTGCTTTTAGAAACTTCGCTTCTCTTCAAGAGACCGGTCTTCGTAGGCGAGAAAATCGAGTTTCGACTGCGGGTGGAGCATGTCCGGCCGGATAAGCCGATCGTGACGATCGCGTGTCAGATCTTCAATTCGCAGGGGGAGCTGACGGCGGAGGGTGAGACGGTCGTTAAAACCTCCTAAGTGGACCACCTAATTGCAGTTTTGCTTTTCAATCTACGAGGCGTAGACGACAAAAATTTCCAGTTTCCGCCCAGATTCTGGGTCGTTACGATGTCCTTTGCTAGGAAAAAAGCACTCTTCATCTGCAATAAAGTGCGCCAGTTCGAGAAAGTACTATAGAGTCATCCAAACCCCGCACGGAGCCCCAATGACCCACAACCTCCTCACGCTCGCCGCCATCATCGTGCTCCTGCTCAACCCGTTCCGTCCGGTTTTCGCAGGCACATCGGATGAAGTAACAACAAAACCTTCCGCGGAGATTGTTACCAAAATCCTCGAGGCGGGTGTTCCGGCCGAGTCTCTCCAACGTGTGCTGAAGTTCCTTGATGAGAACGAAGGACGAGACCAGCTCCAAACCACCTACACCTGCAAGGATCAAGATCCCGTCAGCGTCAAACCGTGCACCGAATCTCACCGCACGCCGGCTCTCAAAGCGATTCGCGTCGTGCGCACGCGATATGCCGTAGTCATCGATTTCGGCAAACCATCAACTCAACAACGTTTGTTTTTGATCGATCTTCTAACGGGAACGGTCGAGAAGCATCTCACGACGCATGGACGAGGCAGCGGCGAAGGTCGCTGGGCCTATAAGTTCTCAAACACCAAAGATTCGAAGCAGTCGAGCTTAGGCCTGTATCAAACCGGGGAGATCTACCGCGGCGACCATGGCAAAACACTTCGTCTCTACGGCCTTGAGAAATCGAACGATCAAGCTTACGTACGCGATATCGTCGTGCACGCCGCCGACTACGCAAAAGAAGGTTTCATTTCGAAAGTGAATCCCGAAACAGGAAAGCCCTATGGGCGCTTGGGACTGAGCTTTGGTTGCCCGGCCGTGGATCCGGACCTGCAGACAAGATTCCTGGAACTTTTAAAAGAGGGAACCCTCGTCGACATCTACCATCCTCTGCTGATGGAAGAGGCCGCAACGGGAGCTCCGGTCGAAACTCCCGAACCTATCGACTAATACTTGGCGACTAAGATTTAAGCGTCCGGCAGCAAGAGACGCTGCACTTCCATGTGGCCCAAAACCGCTCCGGGCTCACGCTGGAGAACCGCTTTGTACCGAACCATGAATTCGCTCTCATTAGCTGAGGCTTGAAAAAGCATGCGGACATTCGAGAGAAATTCGCTGGCGTCCTCGTTGGTGGTTTCTTCGTCTTCGAGAAGTTCATCGATCTTCACGATTGATTCCGAAATGCGGTGAAGCCAGTCAAAAAACGGGTCGAACATAACAAGGTTCAACATCGCACCGCTCGTAGCGATCGGGCCATTTACTTTCTCATACTCTTTGCGCTCGTCATCCATCAGCGTTTTATGGAGTCGCAAAAGCGCTTTGTGAAGGTCCGTGAGTTTCCTGCGGAAGGGTTCATTCAAAGTCATGGGCGTGATGTCACCCGTATGGATTTGGTTCGGCATTAGTCCTCCTGGCGGAGCTTCGATCCTGACCCTCAGGAAGTCGTAACTCCGAGCCCGCCCATCATCGATGTAGACAGGTCCGTTCATGAGGCACTTTGGAAAAACTCGAACGAAAGGTCAATATGCGGCGAACCGCATGCAAAGAAGTAAGGGAGTCTCTCTTACCACTTCGCCGGATTTACGCCCGGAGGTAAAAAGAAGACACCCGAACGGAACATGATATCGATCGTCTTAGCCTTCGTTTTACGCAAGTCTCGCCCCTGAGGCGCACCGTTATCGACGATGAGTCGTCCATCGTGACCCGCAGCCATGTATGTATGGCCGGGAGAATTTCCGGTTGTGTGCATAACGATAGCGCCCGTCATCGGACGGTATTTCGAAGCATCCCATGGAATCCATCCGGCCTTATTCAACGCGGCTGAAAGATTCACCACCGCGGCCGTTCCATCCGCATAGCTCAGGTAATTGCCTTTTGTTTTGTTGAAGTCGTCGGTCAAACGATAGCCAGCGCGCTGATAAGCCTCGCGGATCATCTCGGACATGAACTCAGCGCAGGGGACGTTCGCAAAACCGTGACGGACTGCCGTGCCTTGAACCGCGATGGTCCACGCTCCATTAGGGGAAATTGTTCCGTCTTTTTCGAAAGCTTCTGACTTCTTCAACGCCGTCGATTTGTCGATCATGATGATCGCCTTTGGAGTTTCAACCGTGCGGTCTCCAGCGCGCTTTAGTTCTGTATAGATTTTCGTCCACTTCGTTTTCTCGGCCGACGAAAGCGAATCGGCGCTTACGCCTTTATCGACTCGAGAACCAAAACGCTTCACGAGGCCCGACGTGTAGTTGAATTTGGGTTTTCCTTTTTCATCATAGTGCTTCAAGAACTCAGCACCCGCTGCAGCACCCTTGATCGCCGGAAATGATCCTGTAACGCCAACGATGTCGCTCACGATCGAAGCGAAAACGTAGAGCCCGCCGGAAGTTTTGTTGAGCTGATCGATCTTACTTTGCGGAAACGAAGGGCGTGCCGCCTCGGGAACACTCACAATCGTGACCGGCTTGATGAACCCGGTGCTCGATCTTTCTATCGCGCCATCGGATTTGCGGTAGTCCAGGTGCAAGACTTCGTAATTTTCCGGGATGTCGATCTGCGAACCTGCCGGAAGCTCGACTTTGAATTCCAAAATTGAATTCTTCTCGTAACGAAGGGTCATCGCTTGGTTGAGCAGAAGTCGTATCGACTTGCCAGCTTGGGCATCAACGGCGCGCTCAGCGGGATTGTTGGGCTGAGCCGGAGTAACCTCGATCACTTCGGCAGTTTCATCACCGGTTTCATCCAGAGCCGGCAGCTCGAAAGCACGGCCGCAGGCAGAAGAGATCAAGGCCAAGATGAGCGCTCCGGTCCGTAGAGTCGCGCGAGCGATGAAGGCATTGTTTGCTTTTTTCATGGTCGTGTCCTCCGCAAATCCCTTTCGGATGCGGAGTTCTGACACGTGAATGCCCAAAAATCTGGATGACGCTTCGACAGGACAATCGACCGGAGGTTGCCACCAAAGTCCTACACTTCTAGACTGAGATCTATGAATGATGAAGCTTGGTTTCCCAAAAGCTACGACGATGCTCGACAGACCTTCCTCTCGCTCACCGAAGCTTGGAAAGCTCGTTGGCCTGGCGCGGAAGCTCGCAGTTACCAAGTTCCTAGCCAAAAGGACCACGGCCTCTTTGTCGACTATCTTTATTTACCCGCAAAAAAGGAGCCGCGCGCGATCATTGCGCTGACTTCTGGCGTACACGGGCCCGAAACCTTCACCGGTCACGCGCTTCAACGACTTTTTCTTGAGGCACTACTCCCCTCCTTCAGCAAAGAAGACGTGGGCTTTCTCATTGTTCACTCGCTCAATCCGTTCGGATTCAAATACGAGCGACGCTCGACGGAAAACAACGTCAACCTGAACCGAAACTTTGCTTCAACTGAAGAAACCTTCAACCATGAAAATCCTGGCTACGCGAAACTTGCGTCAGCGCTTGAGCCAGCGACTCCGATCGGGGGGCTCGGCCTTTCGTTTTTGAAAACTCTGAAGTTCATGGCGGGCGCCCTCACTTCCGGAGGTTTTACGGCCGCAAGCCTTAATCAAGGTTTGTTTGAGGGTCAGTTCCGTTTTCCAAAAGGTTTAGAATACGGCGGAACGACTTGGGAGCCGCAAGTGAACGACTTCATCCGCTACACGCGTGAGAAGTTCGCTCCGTACCGGGAGGTTGCGGTCTTCGATCTTCACACGGGCCTTGGAGATCGCTACCAGCTCCATCTCATTCCGGTGGATGATCCTCTCTCTCGCGATGCGATTCTCCTAGATCGACTCTTCAAACGCGAACAAGAACAACACCTCTACGCGTACACGCCGTTCGACACGGAAGGATTTTACAGCACGAAGGGTGACCTAAATACGCTCGTGCCGACGCTTGCTTCGAAAGGCGCAAAAGCTCTGGCTCTGACGTTCGAATTTGGAACTCGGGGTGCCGGTTTGATGGCGAAGCTCAAAACCTTCAACACGATTCAAGTCGAAAACCAAGGTTTCCACCACGGATATAAAACAAAGGCGATCGAAGCTCAGGCCCGTCGCAATTTTATGGAAACTTTCTTTCCTTCAGAGATTCGCTGGCGGCAGAACGCCGTGGAAAGAGCACGCACGATCTTTCAGAATGTACTCTCCCGAATATGAGGAACAGACAAAATTAGTTTTGTTGTCTTTAAGCCGAGTTTGCTTTAGCTTTGCCAGCCATGAAAAAGTTTTGGCTGCGCTACGTCCTCCCATCTTTTTGTTTCCTTACTTACTTTTCGGCAGCAGGCGCCGATTCCATTTGGCTCGAGAGTGATGAATCGCTTCTCTCGCCAGCTAGCGCATATGCTGAGTCAAAACTTTCGGTCGGTTTTGTTTTCGGAATGTTCGACTACCGCGAGCCAGGTTTGATGAGAGACTCAGGCCCGCTCAGTGGTCTAGCCGTCTCGTACGCAAATGGAAGCAGCTCTCTTCCTCTCAAAATTGAAGTGGAAGCTGAACTTCTCATGGGCCGAACTCTCTATGACGGCAGTACCTGGGGAGGAACGCCGCTTTCGACAGCTTCAAGCAATACGATCATGGAATTACGTTCACTCGCGGGACCCTTTTGGGGTCAGCAAACAGCTGCTGGTGAGGTCGTTCTTCAACCTTTTGCCGGTTTCGCGGCAAGACGTTTGATAAACAAGGCAGCTGGAAGTGGATCGTATTTAAGAGAGATCGGCTATTTGTCTCTGCCGTTGGGTGCGAAGGTCAGTTTCATGACCGAAAGCGGATGGCACTTGAGTTTCTCAGGGGAATACGACGTCTTCTTAGCGGGACGCGTAGCTTCACACTTCGATAAGTCATTTTCGGATGCACCAAAAGCTATTAACAACCAATCTCAAGGCTATGGATACCGCGCAAGCCTAGAGATCGAAAAGAAATTTCAGGGCTGGTCAATCTTAGTTGAGCCCTACGTACAAGCATGGCGAATCGAGGACTCCGACCGCTTCGCGTTCGATGGAGACGGCTACGTCTACGAACCGAAAAATACCACAGACATGTATGGGCTCGAATTCGCGTTGACGCTTTGACCACGGTCCGACTTCACCAGCCGTCAGGCACTTCCCAGCTCGCGCGTCCACGAAGCAAATCGTAAACGCTTTCGTGAACACGCGTTGTGATGACAGGGAGCTTCGCTTCTGCACGTTCAGGTAGCGCGAATTCCGTCAACCGATCGCGCTCCATTTGCCACGCGATACACATCAGGCTTTCGAGAACGATCGTGTCTTCCGCGTTGTAAGTCATGAGCGTTTCGAGTGCACCAGGCACTCCTCGCTTGTGCATTCTCCAGAGTCTCACGGCATCGAAACCATCGATATCCATGCTGGAACGTTGATGAACTTGCGGGAATCCCAGCTGAATTTTTTTGAGGCCGCCTTTTAGGCCGTGTTTGTTGAACCAAACACGCAGGTCAACGTGCGGCTGCGCAAACTTCAATCCCAGTTCACGGCGTAAAAACGGAAGATCGAAGCAAAGACCGTTGAAGGTGACCCACATCTTCGCTTCGCGCTCGAGCTTCTCAAAGAGAGCGCGTTTTTTCTGGGGCTCGTGCTCGACGAAGAGTTCACCGCGAAATGAAACCGCTACCGTCGTCGAGTGAGAAACGGGAGGAAAACCCAAGCCCGTCGTTTCGATATCGAGATAAGCTATCGAGTCTTCGCACGAGGGAATCATGCGCCAGGTATGTGCATTTCCCAAGCGCTCGCCGAAAAATCCCAATTCGCCAGCTTCGAGTGCCGCGCGGGATTCTTCTAAACCGACTAAGCATTTCTGCGCTTTTTTTGCGCCGAAGACTTCGCCCGCCATGGACTCAAGATCGTCCCAATGCCGGACTCCTTGATCCCAAAGCGCACGTTCTGTGGTTTCGCCGATTCCGGGTAGATGCAAAAACGAAGATTGTAACATGCGCGCTACGGTATCAAAGACCGGCGCCCCAACGCCAGCCCGATGTGACGAGGAACCCCTCAAGTCAGTGAGAAGCTAAGGAATCAGAAAAGATTAGAGAGGCAACCCCCGCCCTTTGAACCGGATCGTTTCGGTTCCGCCGGGATCAAGCGGAGTTTCGTAAGCCATCTTTCCGTAAGCGTCTTCGATCACGAGTTCGGAAGACTTTTTATCAAAGCGAAACTTCACGTGCCCATTTCCGTTGATCGAAAACAGCGAAACGCTTTTCTCTCCCTTCGGAAATTCTAAGGTAATCAACTCACCAGCAAGAAGGGCCGAGCGACTGACGGTCTTTTCAATCTCCACGTCGTAACCCGAGAGATTCACCGTGACATCGAGCTTGGCTGGGTTTTTCGCAACGGGAGCGAAACTCATTTTGCGAATCTCCAAATCGAGATAGCCCGACATGGGGAGTTTAGGCTGCACGCTCGCTTCTTGATTGATTGTGGAAGCAATGGCGACTGCGAGCGCCTGTTCAGAGGGCGAGTCATCAAGGACGCGAAATTTTGGAGTTCGACCCCGGCTATCGACGATTTTAAAGACTTCCGGCTTCTCGAATGACAGCTTTGACGCAGGCGCTGCGGCCGCTGAAGCAACAAAAATGAAAACCGAGAGGGAGCAGAAAATTCTTGAAATGGGCATCTTTGGCTCCTTGCCGATCTCGCTTCCGAGTTCGGACATTATAGGTATTGTCCGCCCTCAAAACAGCGGCCAGACACTCCGATTCTAACCACGAAGCTAGCAGATCTTGCGCTTCTGCGAGGCGTTTCCTGCCGGTGCTGTTCCGCATCCGGAACTTATTCGCAAATTTGGATGAATTGATTTGACCAGGGAAGGGTCCCCAAGGGATAGGTCGGGTGTTCTCTAACTATAAGCCAATAATACGGTTTGGCGTCTCTACCAGGCACCGTAAATGCCTGACTACACGGGGAATTACATGAAGTCTTTTTTTGTTCTGCTTGCAGCTCTGTCCTGCTTTGAGTTCGCTTTTGCTAACAATGATTTCGAAGCTAGCCAAGCGGCGTTCCCTCGGGGACCCGAAGCTTCGATGACTCCCGGATCGCTCTGCGGTCATCCTGACGAGTACCGCTATCCCGAGCACATCCCCTACTGCAAACGTGACGTCGATACTTCTCTCAAAAAAGAGATCATCGCGAAGTACGACGAAGAATTCGGCTACCGCATCGGCAAGATGGATCGCAAGAAGTTCAAGATCGATCACTACATCCCTCTCTGCGCCGGCGGCAGCAACGAGATGGACAATCTCTGGCCCCAACACGAGAGCGTTTTCACGATCACGGATTCTCTTGAGCAAACGGTTTGCGAAAAAATGGCAGCCGGAAAATTGAAGCAAGAAGAAGCCGTCGAAATCGTGAAGAAAGCAAAGAACGATTTGAAGACGGTTGAGGGAGTCGTGAAGAAGCTTCGCGCAATGTAACAGGGAAGAAGCTTCGCGCAATGTAACAGGGAAGAAGCTTCGCGCAATGTAACAGGGAAGAAGCTTCGCGCAATGTAACAAGGAAGAAGCTTCGCGCGATGCGCGCGTGCGAAAACTTCGCGAGGATAGGAAAAGGGCGGACTCGATCCGCCCTTTTTATTTTCGGTACTGAACGCTCAAGATTCCGCCGAACGTTCCGGTTCCGGCCGCAGCTTTCCCTTTGTGGATCTGCTTACCCATCTCACCGCCGTGGCAATTCATACAGTTTGTCTTGAAGTATTCAGGGAGCGCGTAACGAATCGTCGTCTTACCTTGAGTGTCGACTATCTTCTCGGCGTACGGTTGCCCTTGTTTCCAATTCGCACTCTGAAATTTTGAACGGATGATTTGTTGCTCCCATTCATCCGCCTTCGCTTGAGGATTGACGAGATATTCTTCGGCCGTCGTCCAACGGACAGATCCAGCTTTGAATTTCGAGTTAAACTCCTGCGTCACCTCGTAACCAAAACGGGCTGGGATCAGTTTTCCAGGAAAATTGAGATGATCGGTCCAACGCCCTTTGTACTCCCCGCGCATCGCTCGATCGACGACCGTTTCGATCGCTTGCCACATTTGCGCGACGGCTGGATCCGAGCTGGCTTTCAAAGGCTCGCCGGCGATGCGATCGTAGCTCAACTTGACGGCTTCGAGCAGCGAAGACTTGTCGTTTTTTGGATTCGTCGGATCGTCGGTGAACGACGCTTTTTCACCAACGGCCGCGCGAGCGGCGAAAAACAGTTTGGCCACGCGGTAGGCGGATTTTTCTTCCGCTTCCGTGAGCGGATTTACTACTTTCATCGCGTCTACGGCAAACGCATGGGACGCTGGAACCAAAAGAAAAGCCGTGAGGACCAAATCTCTGAATCGCATCTCATCACCCGTCGCTTTGCATCGACGCGTGAATCGCGCCTAATCTGCAATCAAAAGCGTATCAGTGCGAAAACTCGGGATGAAGTCCGGTTGTTTCTAAAGGTTGGATTTAGCCAAGACGTTTGATCAGGTGGTGTCCAAAACGAGTTCTGACGATTGGTGAAAGCGCGCCGACAGAGAGATTTCGTGCAGCATCGGCAAAATCGTCATCTAAACGATGTAGCTCGATTTCACCAAGATCCCCACCCCGCGAGTTCGATGAGCAGCGCGAAAACTTCTTAGCCAGCTCTCCAAATTCGGCGCCGGGGGAAGCAAGCTTTCTCAGCAAGTCTTCCGCTTCGTATTTGTGTTCCACTAAAATGTGAGCCAGGTGCATCTTCTCAGTCTTCCCAGCGCTCATCGTCGCCTCCGGTTTCGCATTCTCGGCTTTTTTCTTCGCCTGAATCTATTATCCTGATTTCAAGAGGGACGACTATGGGAATTTGGAGCAAGGTCCGTACGCCGATCAATACCTTTCTGTATGAGTCGAAGCCGTTCATATTGCTCGCGATTGGCGTGTACACGCTCTCCGCCGAAGATCCGAACACGATCCTCATCGCGTGCGGGCTCTTACTTCTTGTCTGTTCGGCTGTGATCTTGAGGATGCGCTTTCGAAATCGCAAAGGGCGTGGACTCGAAACCGTTTTCTACGAGCTTCAACCTTTTGTTTACCTCGGACTGGCGCTGTACGTAATGTTCTTTAAAAACTCAAATAAGTTTGCGGTCGGATTCGCGTTAGTTCTACTTTGCTGTGCGGGAGCGATTCTGAATTGGCGCTACCAAAATCGCCGCTGAACCTTAAACCTCTACTGCAAAGATCTACTGCAAAGATCTACTGCAAAGATTAACTGCAAAGATCAACGCTTCGATTGGGCGCGAGCTTCGTCTTGAGATTCCGCGACATTGTTGCGTTGAGTGTCGATCACGTTCTGCCAGATTCGCTGGCTAACGGGACCTGGGAGCAGACGATTGATCTCCCCCGTTTTGTTGGGCTGAAGCGAAGACCATTGATAAAGAATCTCGGCCTTCACGCCTGCTAGCGCTTCGCGCGCTTTTCCATCGAGCTTCGGATCTTCTACGCTCTTGTCTTCTACCAAGCTTCTTAAAACGTCCTCGGCTCCACGTTCGGATTCAGGAGACTGAACGGCTTCGAAGAGCGCATCGAGTGCGGCAAACTGCTGGATCTGAAGATCCGAGCCGATTTCCGCAGGCTGGCGAAGAAGCGATTCTAAAGATTTAAGGAAGCGAGAATCTCGGAAGAACCCTTTCTTCTGCGCTTTTTCATCGTCAGTCAGGAAGACTTTTTTATTGAGTTCCGCGTAGGCCATCAGCTCACGCGGGATTTCGACGGAAACTTTTGAGAGAGAGGAAGCAGGCGCCGATTTTCCGGACGTAGTCTCTTTTTCGCCAGAAGATGCTCGCGCCGCGATCGATTGAGGCTGGCGGTCGATGGAGGCGACCGCTGCCGTTTCGGATTCAGTTTGGATAGAAGAGCTCGACTCGTTAGAGGATTCGTTAGTCTTCTCCCCGCTGGCGCGACCCTTCACCAGGATCGCTCCGCCAACGAGACTTAAGAAAACTGCGCTACCTACGAGGACGAGTCGAGCGTTCTTCATTATTGCACCAAGGCTCCGCGGATCAGTTTCTGACGAAGGAGGACACGGTTGAGCTGGTTAGAACCTTCGTTCTGGAAGAACGCTGTTCCGTTCAGATAACCGTTCGTCACCACGATGTTATGCTGAAGAGCCGCAGATTTCACGAACACGTTGTAGACCTTACCGAAGTACTGGACCTTCTCGATCGAAACGATCGGATCCAACACTCCACCGAGCATCACGAGAGACTCACCAACTTTGAACTCGCCTGCGAGTTTCATCGTCGCTTGTTCCGTAACAACGGGGTGGTTCGGCGTGATCTTGAGCTGACGACCCGACTTCATCTTGAAGACCAAGATGTCGTGGTTGCTATCGAGAAGCTCAGTCACCCATTGATCTACTTTCGTTTTCTGAATCTGCTTGCTGCTCATCGAGCTATTCGAAGTCAGAGTCGCCACGAACTGATCGTTTTTCGTCAAGGCTTCGATGAAGGGCACGTAGCGCATCTTCATGTTGGCCTGAGCTTGAGCCAAGATCTCTTGGTCGGGAGTCGCGCAAGAGCTTGTGCAGACCGCGGCGATGTAAGCCGTAGCGGGCACTGTGCAAGACGCGTTCTCTTTCTTCGGCGCGATCCACGGTTTTTCCGGGTTTGTCGCGCGGTTCATGAAGCTTGCATAGAGGATGCGGCCAGAGTCGAGGCTGTTCTTAGTTTTGCCACTGCGAACTTCAACGTCATCCATTGCTTCCAAGAACTCTTTGATCACCGGCACTTTGTCTTGGCACTTCACCATCCACTTATAACGTTGTTTAGCCTCCTCGACGTTCAAGCTGTCGTGATTACAACGATGAGCTACGTAGTCGCGGCAGTAGCTTTCTTTCACCCAAGGACCGTACTCAACTTTTTGGCTTTCGAGTTGAACCTTGTGGTCGATACAAGCGAACGTTTTGATTGTCGTGACGTCGCGCTCTTGGATCACGACACCAATTTGGTTCTTCGGACACACTTGCGTGCTGCCACCGTCTTGTTTAACGGTCGAGCTTTCGGTGCGGCGAACGGCGTTGGGGTTCCCGTCGCAGACGCGTTCTTCAGAAGGCATCGGAAGCATTGCGCAGCGCTCAGCAGGAGCCGTTTCGCCTTTGTCGTTTTTGCAGAGGAAGACGCGCGATTGTTTACCACCGCAATCTGCAGAACACTGGCTCCAAACATCTGTACCAGCCCAAGAGTAGATCGGGCATACGCCAGGTGTTTTGAGTTCGCCGTTGCGTTCGTTTGAATTCACGACTGAACCGTTACGGCAAGCTTGGTCAACAACAGTTGTGTAAACCGCAAAGACTCCAGTTTCGCCGTATTGGCAAGTCACGGGCACTTGAGTTTCGCCGGTTGCGACACCAGTTTTCACTGTGCCGTCAGCTCCGAAACCGGGGCAACCGTTAGCGCAAGAGAGATAGATATGCGAGCTAGATCCACCGAGCATGCCGTTGTTGCAAGTGCGAGTCTCCGCAACTTGCGCGCATGATCCAGCAGGAGCTTGGCTCGAGTACATCACACGCGACTGACCGTTGCCGAGGAGGCTTCCGTCAGGCAAGCGGCAAGATTGGTTTTGGCAGGCCGTTTCGCTCTGAAGAACCGGAGTGCGTGAAGATTCTGTCCACACGATCTGGTTGTTCACGACGCTGCAGGATTCAACGATCTTGTTCGCGAAAGTTTGCACCTTTGTTCCGTTCACGCCGCAGGAAGCGTTTTGCGTGTACGAAGCACCCATCGACTCGCGAGTCGGTGCCGGGCAAGTTACCGGAACCGGCGTGGGTGTAGGAGTCGGAGCCGGTGTAGGAGTCGGCGTAGGAGCAGGTGTTGGCTCAGGCGTCGGAGACGGAGTTGGAGCCGGCGTAGGCGTAGGAGTTGGTGCAGGTGTGGGAGTCGGCGACGGCGTAGGAGCAGGCGTCGGCTCAGGTGTAGGATTCGGAGTCGGTACCGGCGTAGGAGTCGGTACAGGATCCATTTCGCCTACGAAGATGGTCTCCGTAACGGTAAACCAAGCGGCACCACCCGAGAAGGGCGTGTAAACGCTAACGGTAACCGTGTAGCTTCCCGTGTTCTGATATGTATGTTGCTGCGAGCTGCCGGTTTGCGTAGCCGAGCCATCGCCGTAATCCCAGCGGATGCTTGAGATATGGCCAGCAAGACAGCTAGGAATCGGAAGCGACATCGAAGCCGGTTGTCCCGCGATGATTTCGCCAGGAACCACGATCTTCACATCACTGACGCAGTTGAAGCCGTCCATCAGCTCAACGACACGAATATTGTGCGAGAGCATCGACACGTTTTGATCCGCATCCGTGAGCGACACCTTGATTTGGTAATCGCCGGGACGAGCAAACACGTGGCTGATAGGGCCGAGGCTGGATTGGGCTGCGGTGCCGTCACCGAAATCCCAAACTGCGCTGGCAGCCGTTGAACCAGCAGGAATCGAAAGTTGGAAGCTTGCTGAACTTCCTTCCATCGACACCTGAGGTCCTTCGACTTCAGGTACTGCGGGCGGAGCGACGGCCTTTAAAGAGGCGACGCTCGAGGACTCGCCCGCCGATGGTGACTTTGTACAGCCAACCACCGTGAGCGAGAGAGCAACCAATACTGTGAGTAGAGACGTGAGCTTCATACCGGAACCCCCTCGATCCGCAGGAAATCCAATTTCCCCGACGGATACGTTCATGCTCGCCGAAGATCGAGGTCTCGAAAATAAATCTCTAGTGATTGCATCATCTTGATCACGTCGGTGTCTAACGACTTTTCGGTATCTGAAACTCTCGGAGGTGCTCCGAAAGGGGTATCAAAACATTCGACAAAAACCTAGAGATTCGAAGGCCGATTCTTGGAAGACTGCGAAGCTTCGCGGCCGGCTGGAAGGCGTCGTTGATCGTGCGTAGAGGGTCGTGGCTCGCAGACAAGTTGCCGCCATTCGCTTTCGACTTTCTTCGCCTTTAGCTCCCGCCAGATTCGCGCAGAGCTCACGGATTCAAGACTCCCCTTCTCGAAGCGATCAAATGTCTTGTAGATTCGCGTCGCGACTCCGCGAACGTTGAACCGTTCGTCGAGAATGGCGGTGCCGCTCCCGCACTTCTCCATATCTAGCGAAGAAAAGAAGATATCTTTTCGTTCCAGCACGGAGAAATCGAACTCAAGACCCTTAGGTCCCCGCGCAATGAAGTACTCACTCTCCCGGAAGCCGTTTGTTTTTCTTCCTCGTGAGTAGAGCGGCGTGTGTCCTTCAGTTTTGATTTCCGCGCGATCGACGCAAGCGTAGGCGATGGCTTGGAGCTTTTCGTTTTCCGCCGGCCCTTCGGGCGCAAGCGATAAACACGATTTATTTTTATATCCGGTCGCCTGGAGAACCGCAAAATCCGTGTCGTGTTCGTAACCTTCATCCAGGAGAGAACGGTAGGCTGCAGGCTCGCGTTTAGAAAATTCAGCGAGTGCATTCTTGGGTGAAAGCCAGCCCTTCCCGCCGGCAAGAACGATTTTGAAATCTTGCCGGCGGCTTCCCAGCAAACCCGGGCAGATGAGATCATTAGCCGAAAGACGTTCATCATCCACGCTGTATTTGTAAGCATAAACTTTTCTTGTTTTTATCGGACCGTTTGCCGTGGAACGGTATGCCTCAAACTTTACCGGCTCTTCAAGAGCCAAGGATCGTTCAACCGCTCCGCTCCGCTGGAGACAACTCGCTACGCAATGAAGCGCCGTGAGCAAATGACCGGTATTTGATATGAACGTTCCGGTACAGTTTACTCCTCCATCAAGTCTGAAAGTGGTGCTGGCGTCTAATGCTCGCCGGGTGGCCTCTTTTTGCGCAGCTGGAAGCTTACTCCACTCGACAAACGGTAAACTCGCATCTCCATTCGCAGGCGCTGGAGTCTTGTCGAAGGCAAACAACTTGGTGGCGAACACCAAAGTCATCGCGCAGGAAAGAAAGATTGAGGTCAAATTCAGTCGGCAGATCACAAGCGTCTTATCGGGAGGCCTTACCTAGAGTTGAAATGCAGTTACGGCTTCTAAACTTTTCTAAATTCGCCGCACCTTAGGCTATATCGAACTCTCACGTCGCTCTCATTTCAGCTAGGAATGCGCCAAGACTTTGGTGAAGGGATTTTGACAGGGTGTTCAAGCATAAGTCTCAGCCTTGGTCCTAGACTTCAGTCAGACGAAGGAGGCTCTCCATGAAAGCGCACAATGTTAAATCAAGATTGAAAAATGGCATGAAAAGACGATCGCTCACTGTTCTCGGCGCAGTGGCTTTGGGATTAGCTCCGCTATCAGCTTTGGGTCAAATGGCTGTCGGCTCCGACGCAACCACAAGTTCCGCAAGCACCCAAGGTGTTGATCAAAGCACGTCAACGTCTGCAAATCCAACGTCTCCGACGGCGCCGTTATCGGGTTCGGGGACATCCTTTAGCGCACCCCTCGACTTCAATAGTTTTTCTTCGGGAACGCAGCAAGGAATCTTCAGCGGCGGCAGCCTTCAGAACGGGTCAAATCTGGGTCCAGCCGCCGGAATCGGAACAAGCCCATCCTACTCCCCTAGCTATGGTGCGGGTGCAACGAGCACTCTAGGTTCAGGCGTCGGCTCTACAACCGGCTCTAGCGCTACGGTTGGTGGTGGAACAAGTGGACTTAACTCAAATCCCAACGGCTCTTATGGTGGAGGTGCCTACAGTACCGGAACTTCAGGGACTACTTCGGGCTCGTCCTCAAGTTCAGGTCTCGGGACAGGCTTGGGCTCGTCGAGTACGGGAAGTTCTGGCGCGGGTAGCCCAGCCACGGGCGGTGCCGGTGCGGGATCCGCTGGCGGCGGATTCTAAACGAGTCGCAACGGCAGAGCTGTTCATTCTTGCCAAAAACTCATCGGCTGACGTTAATAGAGCAAGACATGCGAGACGATCGCATGTCTTGCTCGAACTGCTGGTACCGAAAAATTTGATCAACATCCTGAGATTTGAGAACCCCCTCGATCATGCCGCCGAATCTCGTTCTAATTTTTCTATGTTTAGCCTGTGGTTTCCTTTTTCAAAAGCTCCGCGCTTTCCCGCGTGAAACTCCGCAAGTTTTAAACGCGTTTATCGTTCATCTCTCGTTTCCGGCGATTGTTCTGATTCAGGTCCCGGCCTTGCTGACAGAAACTCAACCTTCCTGGGAGCTGCTCGCTCCGATCTCTATGGCTTGGATCCAATTCGTTCTTTCGTTTTTGCTCATGGGAGCTTTGGCGAAGTGGCAGGGCTGGAATCGCCAGGTAACCGGTGCCCTCATTCTCACCGCCGGTCTCGGAAACACATCGTTCGTTGGCTTCCCTCTTCTGGAAGCACTCCTGGGACCTGAATCTTTAAAGACCGGGATCATCGTCGATCAAGCAGGTTCCTTCCTCGTGCTATCCACTTTCGGAGTGATTACAGCTTCGGCATTCTCCGGCGCCGTTGTATCGGCGAGCCAAATTGCGAAGCGTGTCTTCTTCTTTCCACCCTTCATGACGCTACTTTTGGCAATCGGCATAGCTTTGGTCTCACCAAAAGTTCTTCTTCCCGTCCACCCGGTTCTCGAGAGGATTGCCGCGACGCTTACGCCGCTTGCTTTAGTGTCTGTTGGTTATCAACTTCGACTTTCACCGACGCTCTTAAGAAAATACGCGATGCCTCTCGCAGCCGGACTCGTTTTCAAACTCGCGTTGATCCCAGCCATCTTTGCGACGTGTCTGCTTTGGATACTTTCGTCAGCGTCGCTCAGCACGAACGTCACCGTGCTCGAATCGGCGATGGCCCCGATGATCACCGCAGCCATCCTTGCGAGTGACTCCAATCTCGACTCCGAGCTAGCCTCGCTCATGGTCGGAGTCGGCGTGCCCGTTTCCATCTTCACGGTTTATCTTTGGTCGTTGTTGCTTTGACGCTATCATGAGCTTATGAAAATGTTTGCGCGGAACACGGCGAAACGAGCCTTACTCATAGCAGCTTCATTCATCGTGCTAGCGGTCGTGATCGTGGGTCTTCTCACCTGGTGGTACCGCTTCGACCAATTCACAAACGCCGAGATTTGGTGGAAAGCCAATGCTCGCGATTTCGAGTGCGGCGACGATCTAGAAGACTTTAAGTGCGAAGTCTTGGCTTTCCAAAAAATCGCTGAAGAAGTTTTGGTCTGGCGAGCCCAAGCCAAAACATTTGCCGACACCATCATCACCCAGCGAACGAAGCAGGGAGAGCCGCTCACTTCCGAGGAGCTTGAACTTCTTCATGACGGCGTCGTTGAGTATCTAGAAACGAGAAAGCGCCTATTAGCCTTCGCGCACGCCAATCGCGCCATCAGTGAGAACATCTACACTGTGAAAGCAGGTGCCTCAAAAGATGGCTCCGGTGTCTGGCGTGATCTAACCGCCGGAAGCATAGATCCCGTTTTTGCCGTCGATCCGACGACGCAAAAAGGTCGGCTCTTTGCTCTGCGGGCTAAGCTTGCCTTGTCTTCGGCTCTTCTTCTTTATGATAATTATCTTCTCGGCATCCAGCCTTATCAGGAAAACGCGTTTCTCCGACGCCTCATTAACGGTGATAACGCGAAAGTAACGAAAGCTCTTCACCAGGTCACCCTGAGCTTTAACAGTCACGCGAATTCCGAGCTCGTCGCAAGAGCGATTCGGTTTTTCGAGGAGCTCCGGACCTGGCAGCTCTCAAAAAACGACAGTAGCGTTGATTGGACCGACGACTATCTCGACCATCTCATCACGTCTAGCGCCACCTACACCGAGCTGAGGGCGCGCGCCGGAAGCAGCTCTACACTTGCCACGAACCTCGTCAAGAAAGATCTGAGTTGGTTCGTGACGACGCTCAACGATGGAGTCAACGACTTCCGGGTACGAAGTTTGGGTCGCCTCAGCGGACAATTTGGAAACGCGGTCGGTTTAGTGGAGACTCGAAAAGGTCTTCTCTACGGAAAACGAGAAGTTCGCGACCGCGTAGCCAGGAGCCTTCGACCGTTGGATATCCTCCTCGAAAAAACTCCCTTTCGACTGACCGATGCGATGATCCCGGGACACTGGGGCCATGCCGCGATCTGGCTCGGGACAAAAGAAGAACTCGTCGAGCTCGGTTTATGGGATCACGACGCCATCAAGCCGCATCGAAAAGCCATCGAGTCAGGTCACAACGTACTAGAGGCGCTTCGATCGGGTGTGGAGATCAATCCACTTGAGCACTTCTTAAACGTCGATGATCTTCTCGTCCTTCGCGCAGCGAACCTTGGTCCCGAAGATCATAAAGCGTTTTTGATTAAAGCCTTCCGTCAGGTAGGAAAGAAGTACGACTTCAACTTCGACGTAGAGACCGATAAAGAGATCGTCTGTTCCGAGCTTATCTACGTTGTCTATTACAAAGGATTCCGTTGGCCGACGGAGAAGATGATGGGGCGAGCAACCATCAGTCCTGATAATGTCGCGCGAGCGGCCGTCGCAAACTCAGGCCTCGAAGCGGTCTTGCTGTATCACAAAGGAAAACAAATAACCGGCCCCCTAACGCCCACCTTAGCGGCGCTCCTTGATGGCGAAGCTCAGGTCCTTCAGGACTACGCCAAGCTCCATGGAAAGAACGCATCGAAGGAAGAGCGTTTAAGCCACTGACGTGCGACGTTCGTTGAGTGTTACAAAGAGGGAAACCCTGGACACGTTCATAAGACCTTCATAAAATCAAACAAGGGCGGCGAATCGCTAAACGGGAACGTTAATCGCTTAACCGCCAACCGTCGATGATTGCCAAGATCGCATCAAAATGGAGCAGCTTGTGAGCAAAGGCCCGCATCTCGTTGTCCTCAACATTGGCCTGCTTTCACGTGAGCCACTTCTTCAGTCTCTCAACGTTCTGAAAACGGAATTCGCAGGTCTTGGCGTCACTGATTTTTCGGCAGAGGGCGGCGTCCGGAAACTTGAAGGGCAAACCGATGGAATCATCATCAATTCAGAGGAATGGTTGCCGGCCTACGAGAAACTGGTGTTTAGCTTTCGAGACAACGGTTACCGCGGGCCGATGCTGATCTTGGCGAAAACTCCGGCTAGCTTCCAACCTCCGACAAGCCGCGCGTTTGATAAGATCGTTTTCCTGAATCGCCCGTACAACGAGAAAGAGATGATCGGACTCGTTCGTCGCATGGTCTTAGCTCCGCTCGTGGCGGCTCGCCAATTTCCCCGAATCGAAACGAATTTGGCATGCGAACTCACGTTAACTGATCGTCCCGGCATCTTTAGCGCCGTGGTAAAGAATCTCTCAAAAGGTGGATGCTTTATCGAGTTGGCAAAGGCGCTTCACGTCCGCATCGGCGACGAAGTGAACCTACGCATCCATTTTGTAAATCCAAAGCGCTCGATCGAGGCGAAAGGTCGGATCGCGTGGACAAAAGGAAAAGGCAACGGCTACGGTGTACAGTTCATGCTCGAGCTTGAATCCTGAGCGGACACCCCATTCTCACTTACTTAATCGAGAAAACCTTTAGCTCGTGTCACCGCAAGCGGCGAAAGTCCCTGCAAGAACGTGCTGATCTTTGCTTGCTGATCGACAAAGACAATCGTGGGCGTGACCGAAAACGAGAATCTTGAAGACGAGATCCCCTCAGGATCCGCTAGCACCCGAAACGGCAGCGCTTCTTTCTCTCGGTAAGCGCGAACCGTTTCGATGGCTTCACCTACGCTCAACGCTACGATTCTGTCAGGCGGAAGGCTTCCATCCTCAACCGCTTTTTTAAATTGCGCCAGCTGCGCATGACAAGGCCCGCACCAAGTCGCCCATAAGACAAAGACGGTTTTCTTCCCGTTTTCGGGCAGAGTCACTCGCTCGCCGCCTAAATCTTTCGCGTAGAAAGCGTCGATGCTTTTTCCCTCTTGTGCGTTCGACTTCCACCAAAGCGGAACCTGTCGATACAAGGCGAAGATCAAGAGTCCCCAAAAGGCTAAGTCCCAGGCTATCTTCTTCAACTTTGAACCTGTTGTCCCTTGCGGCGATGTCATAAGAAGCATCATGACTTCCTCGCTCCAGAGTTTCAATTCGAAACGATTTTTCCGCGAACGCGCTGACGAACTCTTCGACTCTGTCGAAACTGCTTTTTCGCAACGCCCGGAAAGTAAATCCTTAAAGAATTCCGAGCCTTCTCGGAAAATGCGTCGTTTCGGTGCGACGAGACTCCAGGCGATCACCCCGTTTTACCGTTCTTTCACCTAAGCGATTTCAAGATGTTAGAAGGCTCGCTTGTGGCATCTAGCTTGAATGCTTTAGATGCGGGGCTTGGCGGATCCACCGGTGCTCGAATCGAGAGATGTCGGTAACGGAACCACAAGTTGGGACATGAGGGAGAAGACCGCAATGAAAGAAAAGCTCGTTCTCATGATCCAGAAGCTTCCGAGCCTCGCGCAGGTACGAGCGTTTTTAAGCTCGCTGACCATGAAGCACGTCAACCTTGCATTGATCGCTTTTGCTTCAGCCGAGTTAGCTTTGATCGGCTATTTGAGTTACAACACGCCGGCACCTGTCGCTGCTTCATCTCAGAAAATTTCTCAGAAGCCGAAAGAAGTTTGGCCACGCCAAAACGTACGAACACGTCCGTCTCAAATGAACACGAAGACCGCGCGGCTCGCAACTGAGCGCGCACGTCCGCTTCGTTCAGCGGCGCGCCCTGCACAGGTCAAACCCTATCCCAGCCGTCATTCGCGAGTCGCATCGGCGCCGCGGGTTTTCCGGCAGTCACAACGCCCTTTCGCTTTGCCGAAGCGCTACCAAACTGGCTTAAAAGAGCACCCGGCAACGGCACAACGGGCTCTTCGCGCAACACGGAGCACGACGGCTAAAACTCAAGTCGTAAGTGCAAGCCGCACTAACGCTTCGTCAACACGTCAACGGAATGTGGCGTCGATCAAAGATGCGCGACGTTTCGCTCCTCGTAAGCCTTCAGCGAAATCCAATCCGCTTCAACACATCGAGCGTGAAATCGCACGTGCGCCTTCGCAACGCCCGTCGTTAGCTTCGGAACTCAATCTCACGCGTCGCCAGGCTTGGGTTTTAACGAAACGTCATCAACGTCTCCGCGCCGATTTGCAGCGAGCCGATCAGAAGGGTGCGAGCGGCATGAAGCGCATCCTCGTTAATGACCATATGGCGTGGGCCAAAGAGTTTCTTGGTGAAGAGCGCTTTGAAATTTATCGCGAACGCTCTCGCTTGCTTGCGGCCGCCCGTTGAGTCTTTTCGCGACTCAGCCATTCATTAAAGCGTAGCTCCAACACATCAAGGGGAAGCGAGCCGTGCCCTAGCACTTCATCGTGATAGGCGCGGATATCAAATTTGTCGCCGAGTTCACGCTCGGCCCTTTTTCGAAGCTCCTGGAACTTCAACTCGCCGACTTTATACGCAAGCGCTTGGCCTGGCCATGTTATGTAACGGTCGACTTCGACCTCAACTTCGAGACGCGACTTCGGCGTGAGACTTAGGAAATAGTCTATCGCTTGATCGCGCGTCCAACCTTTTGAATGAAGCCCCGTATCCAGCACGAGGCGAATCGCGCGCCAAATCTCGTAAGTTAGCTGACCGTAGCGAGAATACGGGTCTTTGAAGAGTCCGACGTCGCGACCTAAGCTCTCCGCGTAGAGCCCCCAGCCTTCGATGAAAGCCGTATGTCCGCCGTGACGACGGAACTCAGGTAACCCTTCAATCTCTTGGGCCAACGCGATTTGCAAGTGGTGCCCCGGCACCGCTTCGTGAAAAGTCAGCGCTTCCATCCCCCACTTCGGGCGTGCTTTTAGATTGAAAGTGTTTGCTTCGAAGAAGCCGGCTCGACCAGCTTCGAGGCTTCCAGAAATGTAGTAAGCAGTGGGTGATGCTGGTGCTTTATAGGCTGCCATTTCTCGCACGCCGTAAGGCAGGCGCGGAAGTCGCTTAAATAACTTTGGGAGTTCCGCATCCATTAGCTTACCGATTTCGCGGTATCCGGCAAGAAGCTCTTCGGAAGTGCTGTAGTAGAAGCGGTCATCTTCGAGCAAAAATTTATTGAAGGCTCGTAAGTCTCCTTTGAACCCGACCTGCTCCCGAATCTTCTCCATCTCTGCGCGAATGCGCGCAACCTCTCTCAGTCCCAACTCATGCAATTCATCAGGGGTCATCGGAGTTGTCGTATGATATTGAGCTAAATGGGCGTACCAATCGCGCCCTTGCGGAACGCTTGTCCACGCGATTTCGGTGCGACAGTTCGGGATATAATCTTTCACGAGAAACGCGCGGAATCCACGGAGCGCCGGGAAGACTTTCGTTTCGAGAATCGCCTTAGCGCGCGTGCGGATTTTCCCTTTTTCGTCGTCCGTGATGCGGTTTGAGGAGAGCTCAGCAAAAGGTTTATATAAGGGACTCTCTTCGACCGTGCCGGTCAGCAAGACATCGATCTGTCCAGGCACTCGTTCCATGAAAATCTTTACGGGAGTTACCTTTCTCTTAAGTCCCTCGCGCATTCTCTCGGTCGTTTGCGCAAGGACTCTGTCGATTTTGTCCAAGCGACCGAGGATGTTCTCGTAGTCATTCACCGTCCCTCTTGGCATCGCCTCCAACTGATCGGGAATTTCGATGTGCGGACCTTCTAAGTGATTGGCCGCGAGAACCTCAGAATCGAATCTTTGTCCCTCGACCGAAATCCGCAGATCGCGCAAAGCCAAATCGTAACTGACTCGAGTTTCTCCCTTGAGCCCGTTCCTCGAAATGGATTTCAAACTCGCCAGCTGGCATTTTGAAATTTCAGCTCTCTCGTTTACCGCTGCCAGTGACTGATCGGTCCACCGATCGGCGCCTTGAAGATGACCCAGGGAAGACGCCCATTCAGGGTAAATCTCCATCGCATATTTCCATTGAACGTCGAGGAAGCTTTTGAACCGCGCCTCCGGAGAGCCCACTTTAACGGCGTTTGAGAAGCGAGCACAGATCTGTTTAGGCTGAGCTTGCGCGACTCCTCCGACAATGAGTCCACTGATCAGTGCCGTCAGTGCCGTCAGTGCCAATACATTGAACATATCGCCCCCAAGATATCTCGTTGAAACTCAATCCTCGCGTTAGACGTGGTTTGATGGCAAGCCGGTCCTCACGATTCAGAGACTTCGGATAGCTCGGAGCGAAATGCGTTTGCATTGTGTCGTGCTTGTCCCGCAGTTGAACTTCTCTTCGGTCCTTCCTACGATTAATAAGTGACCATTTGAATAAAGAAGGGAGCAGCCCATGGATGAGGGCCGCGAAGAGAGCCTCCTGAAGTTCGGCCTAGTTGGTGACTCAGGGATCAAACATTTGAATTCGGAACCGCTACGGAAGTCCCTGAAGCGACTGAACGCTACGCGTTTGATCATTCCGGGCGACAATCTTTATGATCTCAGCGAATCGTACGCATCAATTTGGGATCCGTGGAAAAAGGAGGGCTTTGACTTTTCCGTCGTCGCGCTCGGCAACCACACCCTTTCTTACACGGTCGAGATGGACTACTTCGGCATGCCGAACGAGTACTTCGCGCGCGCCGTTGGTTCCGCACTTTTTTTGATCCTCAACTCCGATAACGAAGCTAATGCGCACGAACAAGCCAGCTGGCTGAGAACGCAGCTCCAAGCTACGCGAGCACCTTTCGTTTTTGTAGTCTTCCACCATCCGCCATTCACGGTTACCGACTTCCATCCGTGGCGAGAAAAAGAAGCTTTCCACTTAGCCGTCCGTCCCGTTCTGCTTGAGTTCGGATCGAAGATCTCGAGTCTCATCGTCGGGCACGATCACGTCACGGGACTTTTTGAGATGAACGGAATCAAGGTCATCGTGGCCGGCGCCGGAACGCAAACTCGACCGACAGAGATCGTTGACCCTCAGATCGACGATGCGGTCGTAACACGTATCGCGCTTTTTCACGATCGTGCAACATGGGCGCGTCTCGATGTCGACCCCTCGTTGAAAGAAGCTCGACTTCACTTCGTTGATCTTCAAAAAGAACAAGTGGTCAGTACCGTGCTGTTAACGGAAGACCCGAGCCGACGGACGGAGAAATCTAAGCCGTTGCTCGAGCGTTGATCGCGTTAGCATCGGCGCCGGTTGAGAAAGAATGATCATGCATCTTTCACCTAGGCGCGCGAGACCTTGGGGCTTCGGCGGAGTACACCGAAGACTCGGAACTCGAACTAGCGAATTAGCAAAGATGAACCAACAAGCGAGGTGACAAGATGGAAAAAGATGGCAGGGATGAAAATCGCACGTCTTCAAACACTTGGCGCGACGAAGCCTCAGGACGAGGCGATCGCGCAACCGAAATGAGCGGGACGGCCGAAGCGTCTTTGAAAGCCGCGGAAGGCTTGAGTGTCGGCCCGGAACTCAACACACATCCCACTGAGATTCCCTTTCCGAAGGATGAAACGGGCCGACACGCCACCGACGACTGGAAGAAGAACAAACATTAAGAGTAGTCAGCGCTGTTCTTCTCGGCTTCGTGACGAGCACGATCATCTGATCCTCGCAAAGGATCAGATGAATTTTGATTCGCTTCATCGATCGGCTGCAAACCTGCAGTCCCTTCATTGGCTTGATTAGCTGGTGGTGCCTCGGGCACAACGTCAGCAGGACTTTTCTGATCAGCAGGATCACCTTCTGCTTTTAATTTGCTTTGTTCAATATTCGCCATCGTCATTCTCCTTCGTTTTTAAGCACGACAGATCACACTGGAGAGATGTTTGAGCCTGCGGCCGGCCTCACTCTTCGGTAGATCTTTGCCGTACGTGAGTTTTGGCTTCAGGGTCCCCGGGTCGGCAATGTAATAGACTTCATCACCGAACACGCCAACGTCATCCCAATCTGCGCTATCGGCGCCGTCGTAACCGAACTTTTTGCAAACGGAATTAGCTGCAGCCTTGGTGGCGATCGGCGTATCGAGAACTGAGAAGCCAATTCCCAACACGAGAGATCGCTGCCCTGCCGGAGTAGTTTGAAAAACGATATTCGAAAGCACCGCCTGCTCACCTAGCTCCGAAATTTCGGCCGTGAGACGAGGACTCACTCGCTTAGTTCTGGCGGCTGCGGTTGATGAAGTTGATTCTTGCGCTTGCGCGAGCGGAACAAATCCGAGTAGTGCTGCAAGAAAAGTTAGGGTGAGACGGGAGTACACGCCTAAACCGAAATTTTGAAGGGCAACTTTCATGAAGGTCTCCAATGGTTCTTTTCACGCAAGAGCGTGAAACCACTTCTTCGCCACGCCCAAGAATCCCACTGGAGATATTAGCGCGCATGATAAAAACATCACAAACATGCGCGATAGACTGCTGATTCAGTAACGTTCCTAAAGCGTCGCCCGCTCAGCGACAACGAAACTCAATCTGCGAAACGTAGTCGCGATCGCTCGTCGCCGTGTAACCGACGGCACCCGCAGTTCCCAGGAGGCCACCGATCGGATTTGGCTCGCGAACGCCATGGCCTCCCGCGACTGCAACGGGGCCTGAAAGCAACATTGCGACTTTTGAGCCCGTGCGAATCGTGCTTCGAGTGTCCTCGTCCATCTGACCGGAGTAACTTGTCCCGCCGTCGCGAACGATAACGGCATCACGCCCCCTTTTTTCACAATACTTTTGCGCTGCCTCAAGAGCTTCAGACTCGGCGTCATCCCGCTCAATATCTCTTACAACGACGCGATTGGAGTGCTCCCCCGGCATGACCCGAACCTGCGCCGTCGAACAAGCCGAAAGGCCACCTAAAAACAACAAAGTCACAAATTTAAAATTAAACATATTGGATTTATCTTTCTCGCGCAGGAGCCTCATCTCTCGAAACGGGCTCTGCGTTATGTTCATGAAATGAAGGACCGAATATTTACAGTCGCCAGATGAAATTCACGCCGGCTTGGTGGAACTCAGGGCTAGTTGCGAGCTTCGCGTAAGCATTGGCTCCGAACTTTCGGCTAAAATAAAACGTCGAATCCAAGCCCGCAAAGCCAATGAAGCCGATGTTCGTTTGCTTCACGGAGCTACTTCCCGAATCGAAGGGTCCAAACGACTCGATGGTCTCCACTTGCGTCCCCTGCAGGTAGGCAGCTCCAAGAAGGACTCCAATGCGGAACTGCTTTTCTCGACTCCCAATTACGCCGGGGGCAAGAGATGCCGCGATTGAGGCTCCCCACTCTGCTGTCGCCACGCTACTTTCGTGTGGTCCGTAACTTCCGAAAGCGTTCTCCTGGGAGTACACGGTGCCTCGAAGAGCGAGCAACTGCGCCTGAAGTCCAAGATAGATCGTCGGATTATATTGAATGCCGACAAGTGCACCGGAGCTTCCAGCTCCGTCACCAACGCCTGTGAGCACGCCAATTTGAAAATCAGCTTTTGAATAAGTCTCGCGAGGTTCTTCATCACGATAAGTTACGGCATTCTTTGTAGGTGGAACGTCGTCCTCACTCTCTTGCGGCTCTACGACCTGCGCGCCGCGCCCTTGATTCACATCGTTGGAACCCGGTGCTTTTTGAAAGTAGAAGTTATAAGTATCGCCACTCTGCTGCGTTTGCACATCAGGCTTCTGGTCTTGCGCATGAGCTTTGAAGGCCAACGACGAACTTATGGTCATCATCGCAACGGCATTTAAAATTCGGGTTTTCACGTCAATCTCCCTGAGATCAAATCAGTCAAATTATACGAGTCATTAGAATCGAAAGACCATCGAACCGCCGACGCGACCAAGTTCGCCGCCCTCCAAGAGCGAGGCGAAGGCTTCAACACCGACATTATCGTTCACCGCGAGAGTCGTTGAAGCACCGATAAATCCGCGTCCCGCTAATTCAATCTCGCGCGTTCGTGTTCCGGGTTCAACATCGCCTAGCACTCGCTCCGACATCACGCCCGCGTGCGCGCTGAAATCGAGAAGCTGGTGCCCGACGAGTTGAATCTGAATCGGCGTAAACACGACTGAAGCCATACCGCCGTAGCGGTTCTCCGTTTGATCAGGATTCACGTTGAGTTCAGCGCGATCCTCTTCGGGTTGCATAAAGTGGCCTTGCAACCGCACGCCCAAAAACCGATTAAAATTCAATTGTCCCGTCAGTGAGTACGCTAGCTGCGAGCTGATTGCATCCGCTACGCGGTACAACCCGAAACCCACTTGAAATTTCTTATGTCCCGGTATCGCTTTCTCGCGCACTTGCGTTGAAATCGACGATTCTATTCTTGTCTCCGTTTTCGTCTCGGGAACATACTCATGCTCTTCGATTCTCTCCGGAGGCCCACGACGAATCGGAGCTTCGCTCAGCGAATCCGTCGTAACATTTTGTCCGCGTCCACTTTGGACGACTGACTGAGGCGCGCCACCCTTCTGGAAGTAGAAGTTGTAAACGTCATCCGCCCACGCGTGAGTTGGTACTGACATCGTGGCCGCGGCTGCCACGACTCCCAGAGTTCCTTTCACGCAAAACTTTTTAGTCATCACTGTCCGGATCATGCTTGGCTCCCCCTGTGTAGTTGCCGTTTTAAGGGGGAGTATTACAAAGCTGATGCCAGGCTTACCTATTCGAAATCACTCGCCTTTTTAGACTCTGCACTCGGGAGCTGCGACAGCGCTGTCAGACCGTGTCTGACATCTCTTTCACACCTTCCTGCTCTAGGTATCGGAACAATGTCCGCGGCGTGACGCCCAAAAGTTCAGCCGCTTTCGTGCGGTTGCCGGCCGTAAGCTCAAGAGCTTGCTGAATCTTCTGCCAAACAAAAAGATGCTTGGCCTTTTCTAGATTCTCGGCACCCAGCCAAGATTTTTCTGCCGACACCCAAGTCGCCGCACCAACTGAGTGTGATTCGGAGCCGTAAAGAAATCCTTCTTTTGCGATTGAATCCCCGCTCGAAAGAAGAGCCGCGCGTTTGATGGCACCTTTCATCTCCCGAACATTGCCGCGCCAAGGCTGGCTCAAGAGCCAACCCCAGGCTTCATCACTCATACGCTTTTGGGGCGCGACTTCAGAAAGAATTTGCGCTGCCAACAGTCGAATATCACCTGGACGTTCGCGAAGCGGCGGGATCCAAAGCGTAATTTCGGCAAGACGGTAGTAAAGATCTTCGCGGAACTTTCCTTGGCTCACGAGTTCTTTCACGTTCTTGTGAGTAGCGGAGATAAATCTCACATCGACTTGGACCGCGCGTGTCGAGCCGACGGGCTCGACACATTTATCTTGAAGCACTCGCAAAAATTTCGCCTGGAGCGACAAAGGAAGATCGC
>SYLX01000081.1 GCA_005808505.1 Bdellovibrionales bacterium
CCGAAGATTCGAGTTCTTTATCTTACTTATTAAAACCCCAATGAACCGAAGTTCATCTGGGACCCGAACACTTATTTCAACTAGCTATTTAGTTTTCAAAGAACGAAATTTTTACAAGGACCGATTTTTTATCAAAACTCGATTTTTACGTCAAGTTTTTTTCGAATCTTTCTTGCTGATTTTATTCAGCTTTCGGACTCATCAGTTTTTGCAAGGACCGACTTTTTATCGAAGTCGCTTTTTCAAGTCAACTTCTTTTTTGAACCGTTTTGCTGATTTATTTTCTCAGCTTTTCAGTTCGTCGATTCTTTTGCAGGGACCGAGTTTTTATCGAAGTTACTTTTCGTCGTCAACTTCTTTTTCGAATCTTTTTTCTGATCTCTCAGATTTTGATTCGCTCGATTTGCAAGGACCGTTTTTTATCAAATCGCCGATTGTTACGTCAACGATTTTTTTCGATTTTTCAGAATCATTTCGCCGGTTAAGGCTACTTTCGATTCTCGGGAAATCAGGGTTAGTCCGCTCCCTCCCGCGATCGCGCTTCACTCATTCGAAGACAGGTTGGCTGTGCCGTTTAGTCTCTCGTTTTTGTTAGCGCGAAGTTCGATTTCTATTTGAGTTCAACTTTTCGGTCAAACTCTTTTTTCTTTTTCTTTCGAGGTGCTTACTTTCGTTAGCTTTTCTCGAAACAACCTCACCTAAGTGAGGAGAAAACTGGTGGAGGCAACAGGGATCGAACCTGCGACCTTCTGAATGCAAATCAGATGCTCTCCCAGCTGAGCTATGCCCCCAGATTTGAAATCGAAGAGGCCCGAATCTGCTAGAACGTGGCCTCTTCGTCAAAGGTTTTTTACCGATAAATCTGATTTTTGTGGCGTGATTCTTTGCGCGGACGCGTCAATGCAAACTAAAGCGGCAAAATAGCCGCGTTTTGCTGGCGATATAAGCAGATGAGGTCAGGATGCAATCTTCGTAAAGGCTGAGGGAATACGTGCAAGCCACGATCTTTCGTTCGAGAGATCAAATCCTACGGCTTCGCCACCCGTGAGAACGGCTTCGAAAACGCGCTTTAACACATTTAATTCATGCGAATCTGGGCCTGCCGAATGAAGTGCGTCCTGAATGGCTTCAAAGACGTTTACAACATCCGGAGTGGTGACAACGCGAGGGAGCTTAGAGACGTCAAGGCCCTTGGGGGCCGCCGGTTTGAATCCAATTAGTGTGTCTGTAAGAAGAATTTTATGTCCGGACACGAAGTTCACCTGAATAAACTCTTCTCCTTCCGTGTCGGACCGGAAGAGGACGTCCTCGATTTGCTCGGTTTCTATATCAATGGATTTGCCATCCGCCGACTGATGGATTCGCGCTTTGCACTCGCTGACGCTGTAACCACGAAGGCCACTGCTCTGCTCAACGAAGACCAAGATGTCGCTGAAGAACTTCTGTTGTTTGCCGGAACCAGGTGCGCAGTCCAAAAAGCCTCCATCGGGATGCTATTCAGAAAACCTATCGTCGTGGGTGGTAGATCACTTAAGGTCCAGAAGTAGCGTGGGACCATTTAGGTAAGGTGGCCTGTTTAATTACGAAACGAATTGGGGTACAGATGAGCCAGATTCCTATAAGATTGAATAAGTTCAATACGATCGCGCACTAAGGTGAGTACCCGAATGGTTGTGACAAGATGGCAAGCGCCGGTGCTTCCGACGCCAGAACAAATCAAGATGATCTTCCAAGCGGAAGGGTTAAATACTGCTGAAGAGGTCTTGTCGCCGAAGATGGTGATTCCGGATCACCGACATCCTTTTGATGAGGTCCGCGTAGTGATGTCGGGCGCTCTCTTCATGAATATCTCCGGGAACCAAATCCTGCTTCGCGCTGGGGATCGAATCGACATTCCGGCCAATACTCGTCATTCAAAATCAGCTGAAGGCGACGAGCCGTGCATCTGTATCGTAGCCAACCGACCGTTTTAATTTAGGATTTTAACCAAGCCAGGTACTGGCGAATATTCTTTTCGAAGCCGTGGTCCGTGGGCTCGTATAAAGAGACGTCGCCGAGTTCCTCAGGCAGGAATCGCTGAGGCTGGTATCCTTTTTCGCCATCGTGGGAATATTTATAACCTTTCCCATAGCCCATCCCCTTCATAGTCGCCGTTTTCGCGGATCGTAAAGATAAGGGTACGGGTACGGTTCCCGTTTTTTCTACTAGGTCTTGGGCAGCCTTGAGAGCCATGTAGGAACGATTGGATTTTGGAGCTGACGCTAGATAAGTCGTCACTTGGGCTAGCGAAATGGCGGCTTCGGGCCAACCAACTAATTCGACCGCCTGTAATCCGGATACGGCGAGCGTGATCGCGCGCGGATCAGCGTTTCCGATATCTTCGCTGGCTAGAATCACGAGTCTACGAGCAATGAAAACCGGGTCTTCTCCACCCTTGATCATTCTAGCTAGATAATAAACTGCGGCATCGGGATCCGAGCCTCGAACACTCTTAATGAACGCCGAGATCGTATCGTAGTGCTCGTCAGCCGTTTTGTCGTAGCGGAGGGTTGGTGCGTCTAGAAGACGCGAAAGCTCTTCGGTTTGTAGTGGCCATGTGGATTCGTTCGGCGAAGCTTTAAAGCTCAGGATGATTTCCATGAGGTTCAAAAGCCGGCGCCCGTCGCCATCGGCGTACTGAATGAGACGCGAGCTGGATTCCTCATCAATAAGCGCCGTGAGCTCATGGCCGCGAAGAGCGCTGGCGCGTTCTGCGAGGATTTTGAGTTCGTCATCTCCCAAACGCTCGAAAACCAGGATTCGGCAACGACTCAGAAGGGCAGAATTGATCTCGTAGCTCGGATTTTCGGTTGTTGCGCCAACGAGAACTACGTCGCCCTTCTCAACAAACGGCAAGAGAACGTCTTGCTGGCCTTTGTTGAGCCGATGGATTTCGTCGATGAAAAAGAGGGTTTTCCGGCGTTGTTCGAGCCGCTTTCTTCTCCCTTGCTCTCCAAGTTCCCGCAGGGTTTTTGCGCCGGTTTCTACGGCGTTTACCATCAGGAAATCAGCATCGACCTTCTGAGCTAAAAGAAGGGCGAAGGTTGTTTTTCCAGTTCCGGGTGGTCCCCAAAGGATCAAACTCGGAATTTGGCCTGAATCAATGAGTCGACGCCAAGGGGCTTTCTCCCCTAATAGCTTTGGCTGGCCCAACATTTCCTCAAGCTTTTTGGGACGCAGGGCCTCGGCAAGAGGCTGGTGGCTCGGAGATTCTTTGTCGGAGAAGGAAAAAAGATCCATCGCCCCTGGGTTTAACGTTTTCCCGGGGGCAGGAGCAAGATGAGTTTCGGTCTTAAGATCCGTAATACATGAACGTGGCGCTCGTTCGCGCTCTTACGAAACGCAGCTTGCCCTCGGCGTCTTCAGCTGAGCCGATGAGTTCGATCGTAATCCGACCGCGGAAAGATGCTGTTTTGTTTCCATCTGTAAGCGTAACCGGACCGATTGGAAGACCGCACGCAATCTTGCGGGTAGCGGCGTTCGAAATGATCGTTGTAGGACCTGTGAGTGTTGCTTGATTGGATTCAAGGAGCATTGTGATTTCGTCGGATGACAACTCGAACTCTTTTACGCCGTCCGGAAGGCCTGAGCCTTCAACTTTGACCCGGATGCCGGCCACGTAGAGGATTTCTTGATTTTCCCACACCAAGCTGAACGCATTGAAGGTGGCAACGGGACCCCTCACCGAGCGCTCGAGGTAGCCGGTTGACGCACGGTTTGCGTAGTCCAAACAGTTTGCGCTGGGACCGGGCCCAAGAAGAACGTCGTTAGATGGTTTCACGGCTATGGCGATACCTTTGCCTGGATCTTCTTTCGATCCACAACCGGCCGAAATCGCCGCGGCCGCGATCACGACGGCAGCTCCTTTTAGGATATCGGCTAGTTGGCTCCTCATAACGAAGTCTCCTTCTGGATAGACTTTTCGGCATTTAGGATCCGAGGCGTTAGGAAAACCAGCAACTCGTTCTTCTCGTTCGTTTTCGTGTGGTTTTTGAAGAGCCAGCCTACGACCGGGATGTTTTTCACCCACGGGAACCCTTGCTCCCCTTCATTCGTATCGGATTGATACACGCCACCGATCACGGCTGTGTTTCCGTTTCGAACTAGGACTTTCGTTTTAGCTTCACGAGCGTTGATGTCGGGTTCCTGACCGCCGACGCGGTTACCGGCAAACTGACGAGTCACGTTTACTTGCAGGATGACGTCGTTTTCCGATGTCACTTGAGGAACAACATCGAGTTTTAATGGAACTTCTTGGTACGTAACGGAGTTCGTGACGGTTCCGCCGGTCGTCGATGTCGAGTTAACCGGGATCTTAGTACTTTGGTTGATCGTCGCTTGTTCGTTGTTAAGAACGACGATTCGAGGTGAAGAGATGATCTTCACTAAGTCGTTTCGTTCCGCAAGGCCGAGCCGGGCTTGGATATCGCCGAAGATATCGAACTGGCCAAAACGGAAGTTCATCGCGGCAGTGCTCGTCGTCGGGAGACGGAGGTTGAAATCCTGACGAAGCGTTTGGTTGCCGAGGGCAACTTCAGCACCGGAGTAACCCCAGTTGATTCCGAAATCGCGGCTGAAAGTTTCGCGAGCTTCGATGATCTTCGCTTCGATCAGGACCTGCAGCGGAGGAAGATCGAGCGTGCGGACGAGATTCGCTACGCGATCGAGAACATCTGGCGTATCGGTCACAAGAAGCGAATTCGTGCGGGCGTCGGAGACGACTTTTCCACGGCTCGACAAGAAGGGTGTTACTTGCTTTTCCATATCGGCTACTTTTGCGTAACCGACGGGGATAACTTTCACTTTGAGCGGTTCGGCTGACTTTTGTGCGTCAGCAACTTTCTTTGCCGATTCCATTTCTTTTTGAAGAGCGTCGTAGGGAGCAATTCGCAAGATAGTGCCTTGGCGAACGTAGCCGAGGTTTCGCGTCTTCATCACCAAGAGTAGAGCTTGATCCCAAGGGATTTGGCGAAGTTTGAGCGAGATGTTGCCTTCAATTTCACCAGCCAACACCAAGTTTGCGCCACTTTGCTCGGCGATCAAATTGATGACTTCGCGAACGGGAGTGTCGCGAACTTCGATCGAGATCGGTTTACCGTAGAACTTCACATTATCGTAATTCGTACCGTCGACGGAAGAAGCCGGAAGAATGCGAGGATCACGCGAATCGGTTGAGCGGCGGCTTCCTCCCGACTCGCCAGTTGATTCGGCACCATCATCGGATCCGCCAAAGTCAGAGCCTGCGACTTCCCCTGTTTCTGTGCCGAGTGTTGAACTCTCATCAAGCTCCGTTGCGCTGTCGACAGCCGTGAGCATGAGCGCGCGACCTTCTTGCTTTACGTCAGCACGCATCGGTGAGCGGAACTGAACAACAACTCGTACAGTTGATGAGCCTTTGTCCTGGTAAGCGTTGATCGAAGAAATCGATTGGTTGAAGTCTTTGGTGACGTAGGGACGCTTCAGCTTATCGGGAAGCTGCGCGTTTGCGATTTCGATGATCGCCTGACTCTGCGCGGGCACTTCGCGCGTGTGGTAAGTCGCGGGTGACGACGTTTCAACAACGACCGTCCCGCCTCCTTTACGTGCGACATAGCGAATGTCGGAGATGCTCGTTTCAGCGAAGTTTCCGCTGAAACTGCTCGAAGGCTGTGTGTTCGAGACAGCCGGTTCAGTCGCGATCGCTGGTTCAGGATTCGAAGGCGAATTCGTCGCTGCGGCTGGAGTTGCCTGGGAGCCTTCATTGAGCGGCTGACCGAGTTCTTCGAGCGCGAGCTCTTGCGACAGACCACCGCCCGCTTCGGGAGCGGCCGCTTGCTGCGAAGGAGTGTCGGAGCTTTCTTGGGAAAAATCGCCTTCAGCGGAGACTTGCCCTTCGGCATCCACCTCATCTTGTGCTTTTTCCGAAGAGGTGCAACCAGGTGTTGTTGAAAGGGCTGCAATCGCGAGAGCGATCGTTGCGCGCGTGATCCAGCGCTTGGCAAGCAGGTTCGTCATCCTAAACACTCCTAGGTCGCCGTACTAGCGACCACGCAGTCATTGTCTCACAGTTTTATTTGGCAATCTTCACGACTTGAGCCGTGGAAATGAGTCGGCCTTCCTGTTCCATGGTCTCGACAACTACGATTTCGCCTTCCCGGATGACGGCAACATAGCCGTTCCGCGGGCCAATCTTGGCGTTGGGCCCGATGATGTGGATCTGTCCGCTCGGATCTTTGAGCATGGCTTTGGGCGAGCGCACATCCCACATGATTCCCATTAAACGAAATTGATTGAGTTCATACCGCTGAAGCGGCAAGAGTGGGAGGTGAAGCTGCCCTTGCGCCATCGGCTTATCGTCAATGGGAAGCGAAAACGGATCTCGACGTCCACGAGGATCGTAGTCGAACGGATCCATGAAGCCGGCGAAGATATTCGTTGCGCCAGCCGGTGCGGATTCGGTTTTGGTGATGACGGAATCGGCCGCATTTTTTGCGGACTCCCCGCTCGACGGAGCACTCGGCGGCGATGCGGTCGCCGGATCTGCCGGAGCCGCGCCGTTTTGCGCAAATGCAGCCGATGCCATCGAAATCAAAAGCGCCGAAAGAAAAGACTTACTGAGGGCTTGGCGCACTTGCACCTCCCGCAGCGTTGGCTTTGTCGTCGATGACCTTGATCGTCTTCGTATAACGGTAATTCACGAGAGTTCCGTTAAAGATGAGCTTAGCGACCTCTTGATCGCCGACTCGTTCTCCGAGCATTTCGACTTTGTCGAAGGTCATTAGCCTAGGGACGCGAGATAGGTACGAAAGAAACATCACGATTTGCGAGAAGCTTCCTTCGAGTGCGAGATTCAGACGATACATTTCGTAGAAGTCGGCTTTTTCTGATCCGGCACGAGGTTCGGTCTTCGTTAGTTTCGCACCGGATTTGGCTGCGAGATCCGTCACGAGGGTGACCATCTCTGCCGTACTCGCCTTTTCAGGCATGAACTCGACGATCTTCGTGAATTGTTCGATCGTGTCGCGAACTTCGCGTTCGAACCTGTCGGCATTGGCTACGGCTTCTTTTGTTTTCTTGAGCTGCTTTTCGGCATCAGCAAGCTCTTGGCTCGCGATGGCGTATTGAGATTGGAGGGTTGAGCCGTCATCGTAAAGAGCGGCCCAGTAGACGCCTCCAGCTAACAGCATGCCGAGGAAAACTTTTCCCCAAGAAAGATTCGCAAGTTGAGCGACGGTTGGATTCATAGCTGCGCCTTAATCCTGTTTCCCGATGCGGAAGTCCATCTCGAACCTCTTCACCGGACCGCTTGCCAAATTTTCTTGCACGGTGCTCTTAGGCTCGACGCGCGAGAAAGACACGGAGTTCTCAAGTGCGCGGATAAATTCCGTTACACCGGTTTCTGAACTCGAATAGCCTTCAAGCTTCACGACGTTGCCTTCGATCGAAACCTTTTTTACCCAAGTGCGATTCGGCATCAGGCTTTGAAGGGCATCGAGTGCTTTGACTTCACGTAAACGAACCCGCGCGAGGTTGCGGACTGCTTCGATTTCTTTCTCAACTCGGGCTTTTTCTTTGTTGAAGCGTTCAACCCGTGGCCCTGTATCGCCGTACTTCGACTTTTCGGCCTGGATCTGTTGGACCTTTTGCTGCTGCTGAATCAAGGCTTCTTGCAGCGACGTCAAGTTGAAGTATTCGTAGATGTAGAGTGCGATCGGGAGCACGAGGAAAGCCGCAACTTTGAGCGCTACTTGCTTTTGCGCGTCGTCGCTCAATGACATCGCTGCGCCGCCACCGCCGCCGGCAGCGCCAGCTGCTTCGAGCGAGGCGCCTCCCTGGGTCATTCCGAGATTGCGAAGAAGGTTGATCTTGATCATTAGTCAGTCTTCCTTCTCAACGCCAAACCTAGAACAACGGGGCTGATCGCTTTGATCTGCTCGATGTAATCCGGAGTGAAAGCTTTTTGGTCGTACTGTAGTTTCGAGAACGAGTTGATCATCTCGAACGGAAGGCCTGTCGTTTGGGCGATCTGCTCAACTAATCCAGGGAGATAGATGCTGCCGCCGCTGACAAAAAGTTTCGTAATCGGCGATCCACCTGCCGTAGCGGCATAGAACTCAAAACTATTCTGAAACTCTTGAATCACCTGTTCCGTCGTTGCCGCGATGATCGAGTTCACTTCATCAGGAACGGCTTGGCCCATCGAGGCGCTGACTTTGAGCGATTCAGCTTCTTCGGGGCTAACGCCCATGCCTTTTGCGATTTCGTTCGTATAGATCGTGCCACCGACGTTGATGTCGCGGCAGAAGATCACTTGGCCCTTCTCGACGATCACAAAGTTCGTGAGTCCGGCGCCGATGTTCAATAGCGCCACCGCCCCGTCGAGTTTTCCGTAATTGAGTTCAAACACATTTGCGAGCGCGAATCCTGCGACATCCATGATGGCGCACTTGAGCCCGCCCGACTCAAGACACTCAAGAAAACGGAACAAGTATTCTTGTTTAGCCGCGACGAGCAACACGTCCATGTTTTCGGCGCCACCCTCGAGGATGTGGTGCTCTAAACTGATCTCATTGACGTCGAAGGGAATGTATTGCTCGGCTTCCCACTTGATTTGTTCCGCAACGAGCTTGGGCTCCATCTTTGGCATCGCGATCTTCTTCACGATGACCGAGTTGCCCCACATACCCGTGACAGCTTGTTTGCGTTTTGATTTTGCGATCTTGAGCAAGCTCTCGATCGCTTGACCAACGCCGCCGACGTCTTGGATTTCACCGCCGTCGACGATACCGGGATTGAGTGGATAAACTCCGAACTTGCGAAGGATAGGACCGCGCGAAGTCTGATCGATCTCGGCCAACTTGATGCTGCTCGTGCCTATATCCAGAGCTACGAGTTTATTGCTACCGAAAAGGAACATGTCTCCCGAGAGCCTTTCAACGCCATCCTTGGCGCGCTTTACGCAAGACCTTCGGCGGAGCGAAAGTCTTACGTTATTCAAACCTATGAATCTGTTATTAAATTACACAGGAGCGCCGCAGGATTGTCAAATTTGCGCAGGTCGTGGAAAGGCGCAATCAAAGCCCGTGGAGCGCGAGATACCACTCGCTCCACTTAGCTCCTCCGAGAAGAAGATAGATCAACGCTGCACCAGCAAGGTAAGGACCGAAGGGAATGGGTTGTTGCATCCCGCCCTTCGTCCGGGCCGCAAGTGAAATGCCGACGATACTGCCGAGCAAACTTGAAACGAGAATGACGACGGGAATGGCTTTCCACCCGAGGACGGCGCCGATCCATCCAAGAAGCTTGATGTCTCCCCCGCCCATGCCTTCTCGATTGCGAAACACGTAATACAGATACGCGATCGCCCATAAGAATCCCGCACCGAAGAATGCTCCGATCAACGCGTCCATAAAAGGTCGCTCGGGATTGAGGGCGGCACCGATGAGTCCAATCACGATGCCGCTTAGAGTGAACTTATCAGGAAGAATCATGTGATCGATATCGATGAAGCTTGCGGTCACGACACCGAAGATGAAGAGAAGGGCCTCGACGAGAGTCCAGGTGGGGCCGAGAACATAACCGGCGGCCGCAAAAAGCAGAGCCATGATGAGCTCGACGATAGGATAGCGGATGGAGAAGCGGGCTCCGCACTCCGCGCACTTCCCGCGCAACCAAAACCAAGCAAAGATCGGCACGTTGTTGTACCAGCGAACCGGCTTCTTACAACTTTGGCAGTGGCTGCCGGGCCAAGCGACGCTTTCTCCGCGCGGCATCCGGTAGATCACGACGTTCGCGAAGCTTCCGAGCACGGCGCCGAGAAAAAAGAGCGTTGGGATCAAAATGACCGGTTCGAAAAATTCAGACAAAATCGCGTCTCCTGAAAATGATCGAAGTAACGGTCATGAGCACGAGGATCCAACCGATCGCGTAGCCGGTGGAAGCGAGAACTTCCGAAGCCGGAACCTGCAAATCGTAGATAGGCGCCGAACGCCAGTTGAACTTCTCGAAGTTGGGCATTGTCTTCGCGACAAATGTTCCGGCGCTTTTGAATGCAGTCGAGTTGCTCTTCTTGATGAAATAGTCGAGCGAATCAACCCAATGGCCGATCAAGAACAAACTCGCGGAGAAGATAATCGTCATCACGGGGCGCGAGAACGTGCCGAAGAAGAGCGCGAGCGCGATGAGGATCAGTGCTTCTAGAAGAATGCCGAAGAGCGCGATAACGAAGGTGGCTCCGACTTTCAACTCGAGGAATGCAACAAGCCCGGCGAGCACGAGCCCGAGTCCGCACATGACACTGATGAGCACTAGGGACAGCCCAAGATACTTGCCGAGGAGAAACTGCGTTCGCGAAACGGGTTTCGCCAGAAGCGTCAGGACCGTTTGCTTGTCGATCTCTCGCGCAACCAACGTACTTCCCGCGAAGACCGCGAGAACGCACGAGGCGATTTGGATCCCGGTGAAGCCAAAGTTCGCCGAAATACGCGCGTGTTCCACGAAGGTCAGCTCGCCGAGAACGACGCTGACTCCTATGAGGAGCAACGCAAAGACAACGATTCCATAAAGAATGCGGTCGCGAATGATTTCGCGAAACGTGTTCATCGCGATGATGAGAATCTGTCTCATGCGCGGCCTCCCATGGCGATTTTGACGAAAGCTTCTTCGAGCGTGAGTCGATTGGGTCGAACCTCAACGATCGAGACTTTTTCGGCGCGTTTCGCGTCGATAAGTTTTTGAAGTTCGTCTCCGCTCTTCGCGACTTCCGTTTGCAGCTTGCCGTCTTTAGCGCTGACGAGCTGGTAGCCGACTTCTACCCGGCCGAGGAGTTCTTCCATCGGACCTTGGTAGACAAGTTCACCCAGCTTAAGAATGACCAGACGCTCGCAGAGCTGCTCGGCATCCGGAAGAAGATGGCTGCTAAAGAACACGGCTGTGCCTGCACTCGCCGTTTCGCGGATGATCTCGCGAACTTCAAAGCGACCGTCGGGATCGAGGCCGGTCATCGGCTCATCGAGAATGATGAATTCAGGATCGTTGATGAGGGCTTGCGCGATACCAATTCGCTGAAGCATCCCTTTAGAGTAGCCACGAAGCGGTCGATCACCGGCATGTTCAAGACCGACACGCTTCAGAAGGTTTTGGATCTTTGTCTTCAAATCAGGATTTTTGAGTTTCGTGGAAAGCTCTCCGTAAAACCGAAGGAACTCTCTCCCCGTCAGGTATTCATAAAAGTAAGGTCGCTCCGGAAGAAAACCAATTCGCGATTTTACTTCTGGAGTGAGCTCATTTGATCCGAAATAGCGGATTTCTCCGCTGTCGGGAAATGAGAGCCCGAGTAGGCATTTAATACTTGTAGTTTTACCGGCGCCATTTGCGCCTAAGAAACCGGTGATGGTGCCTGCGGAAATCTCGAAACTCACGCCTTTTAAAGCGTGCACGGGTTTCGATGCAAGGCCCTTCCGGAAGGTTTTCTTGAGGTCCCTTACACTCAAAACGGTCTTGGACATTCGTTCATCCTCTCCGTGACTGAACTGATCTTGAATAGGGGCGCCCCGTCAGTGGAGCGCCCTTACACTCAAATCATCTTCTGGAGAGGCGAAACTGTAAACTCCTTCGAGCGTTGCATATGAAGTGCGGTGAGCAATGCTTCGGCTGCGTGGCTCTCGGTAATGCAAGGAATCGCAAAATCGATACAGCTGCGACGAATGTCGAAGCTAGCCTCGACCGACCTACGTCCTGAAGTCGTGTTGATCACGAGCGACACCTGGCCCGACCGAATCCGGTCGACGCAGTTAGGACGTCCTTCGTGAACCTTCTTTACGGGAACACAGTCGATTCCCTCATCGTAGAGAAATTTCGCCGTACCGAACGTTGCCGTGAGGCGATAACCCATCGACACGAGCGACTTTGCGAGCGGCAACATGGCTTCTTTATCCTTATCCCGAAGGGAGAGGAAGACTTCTCCTCCCGGCGGAATGTGGATGTTGCTCGAGATCGACGCCTTCAAAAGCGCTTCGGAGTAATCGTGTCCGCGACCCATGCTTTCGCCGGTCGACTTCATCTCGGGACCGAGAATGGTGTCGGATTCCGGGAACTTTTTGAACGGGAACACGACGCCTTTTACGCTGACTTGATCGACCGCGCGCCAGTTGTAGCGCTCAGGCTTCACTTCGCTTGCCGTTTTACCAAGCATTGCAAGCACGCCGATATCTACGAGCGGAATGCGCGTTGCTTTCGCGATGAAAGG
>SYLX01000082.1 GCA_005808505.1 Bdellovibrionales bacterium
GTGGTCGGTTTACCTGCATCGATGTGAGCCATGATGCCGATATTGCGAGTGTGCTTTAGATCTTCGAGTTTTGTTGGATCGCCGATTGCCATAATCTCTCTCTGACGGTTTGTCCGGGATCTAGCGTGGAGCTAATTCGTTACGACGAATTAAGGATGATCGCCAGTGCTGTTCACTGATCCCAGAAATAAAAAAGTCGCCGGGACATTCATCGCGGCGACTTTCTTAAGTTTTGCCGGGAAGCAGGCTTCCCGGGGAATACGAGGGCAAAGAGCCGCAGTATTACCAGTTGTAGTGCGAGAAGGCTTTGTTCGCCTCTGCCATACGGTGTACGTCTTCTTTTTTCTTGATGGCGTTTCCGCGGTTGTTAGCGGCGTCGATGAATTCGCCAGCTAAACGCTTCGCCATGTCTTTTTCACCGCGTTCACGCGAGTACTCGATCAACCAGCGCATTGCGAGCGCAAGGCGACGCGAGGGACGAACATCTACCGGAACTTGGTAAGTTGCACCACCGACACGGCGGGAACGAACTTCGATTTGCGGTTTAGTGTTCTCAAGAGCTTTTTTGAAGAGCGTTAAAGGCTCTTCTTCTTGAACTTTTGTTTTGAGCTCGTCGAGAGCGCCGTAGAAGGCTTTCTGAGCCGTGCTCTTCTTGCCATCGAACATCATCTTGTTGACGAATTTCGCCACAACGATGTCGTTGTACACAGGATCCGGAAGTGTTTCGCGTTTTACCGCTGATTTTCTGCGCGACATATATCTACCTCAGATTATTTCTTGGGACGCTTCGTGCCGTACTTAGAGCGGCCACGGAGGCGGCCATTCACGCCTTGAGTATCGAGTACGCCACGTACGATGTGGTAACGAACACCAGGAAGGTCCTTAACACGACCACCACGGATCAAAACAACCGAGTGCTCCTGGAGGTTGTGACCGATGCCGGGGATGTACGAAGTCACTTCGTATCCGTTCGACAAACGAACGCGAGCCACTTTACGAAGAGCCGAGTTCGGCTTCTTGGGAGTGGTTGTGTAAACGCGGGTGCAAACACCACGACGCTGAGGGCAGCCAGTCAAAGCGGGCGATTTAGTTTTGCCCTTTTGAACTTCGCGCTCTTTAGCAATCAGCTGATTGATAGTTGGCATTCATTAACCTCAAAAAATCACTCGTCTTTTTCATGACCTACGAGCGCAGAACCGCGCAACTGAGGCCAAAAACGGTATACCGGTGGAAAATCCGAAACATGGAAACTACTGGGCGGGTTGCATGACGTCAAGGTTTTTGATCTGGCATTTTACGCCTCCGATCCCTTTGAGCGACCTTAAAAGCGCTCTGGGAAAGGATTTCTGCTGACCTTGGGCCTTATACCCTCTCATAAAAAGCAAAAGGGCCCTCGTGAGGGCCCTTTATTCGACTCTAACGGCCTAGCTCAAACTTATGTTTGCGCAGGAAGACCGTCGGAGTTCTTAGCGGGCGACATTCCGGGAAGAAGCGGAGCTGAATCAACCGCGGACTCATCAACGATGATCTTCCAGCGTTTGTAAGCAGCCAAGCCAGTTCCGGCCGGGATGAGGCGACCCATGATGATGTTTTCTTTCAAGCCGCGGAGGTAATCCGTACGCGAGTTGATCGCAGCTTCGGTGAGGACCTTGGTCGTCTCTTGGAACGAGGCAGCCGAAATCCAGCTGTCCGTCGAGAGAGAGACTTTGGTGATACCGAGAAGAAGAGGCTCGCTCGTTGCCGGCTGGCCGCCTTCTTTGATCACGCGTTCGTTTTCCACTTCGAACTCGAACTTCTCGACCTGTTCGCCCGAGAGGAAACGAGTATCGCCCGTGTCGTTGACTTTCACCTTCCGCAACATCTGGCGAACGATGACTTCAATGTGCTTGTCGTTAATACCGACACCCTGCAAGCGGTAAACTTCCTGGATCTCGTTTACGAGGTAAGCTGAAAGCTCTTTCTCGCCCAAGACGGCCAAGATGTCGTGCGGGTTCGTCGGGCCGTCCATGAGGGCCTCCCCGGCCTTCACGTATTCACCTTCGCGAACCGCAACGTGTTTACCTTTCGGGATCAGATATTCTTTCTGCTCACCGATTTCAGGAGTCACGATCACGCGCTGTTTACCCTTCACGTCTTTACCGAAGGTCACATAACCATCGATCTCGGAGATGATGGCTGCTTCTTTCGGCTTACGAGCTTCGAAGAGCTCGGCAACGCGCGGGAGACCGCCCGTGATGTCACGTGTTTTGGAAGTCTCACGGTGGATCTTCGCGATGATGTCACCGGCGTGGATGTCCTGGCCTTCCGCCACGAGGAGCTGGGCTCCAACGGGGATGATGGAACGTGCCGGGATATCACGACCCGGGAGCATCAGCTGCTTACCGTTTTCGTCAACGACGAGAACGGTCGGCTTTTGTTCCGCGGACTTCGACTCCGTGATGACTTTCGTTGCGAAGCCAGTAACGGCGTCGACTTGTTCAGTCATCGTTACGCCTTCTTCGATGTCTTGGTAAGCGATCTTACCAGTGACTTCGGAGATGATCGGGTTCGCGTAAGGATCCCACTCAGCGAGGAGAGTTCCTTTCGTAACCGTGTCGCCGTCTTTAATGTTCAAGACGGAACCGTAAACGAGCTTGAAGCGATCGCGTTCGCGGCCAGTCGCATCGACGAGGATAATTTCGCCGTTACGGTTCATGACCGTGAGTTTGCCTGCACGGTTTGTGACCGTGATGACGTCTTTCAACTTGATCGAACCATCGTGGCGAGCCGTGTGGACCGATTGCTCGACCGCACGAGATGCCGCACCACCCAAGTGGA
>SYLX01000083.1 GCA_005808505.1 Bdellovibrionales bacterium
GAGAACGCGTTTTGCGCCTTCACGGCAAACCGCAAAAGCTTCGGGTAGGATGTCATCGAGCGATTCGCCATTGGCGACTCGTTGTTTGAACTCCGCCGTCTTCGCTTTGAGCTGCTCATCCGAGAGCGCTTGCAGTTCGGGTTCGAGGCTGTTGATGCGATTCACGATCGGTTGGAGACGTTTCATCTCGCGTTCGTGAGCCGTTCCGAAAACCTTACCTAAGACTTTTGTGATCATCTTTTCTTACCGTGAAAAAGTGAAGGAAACCTCAAAGCCTGAAGATACCGAACGTGAGAAAGGGAAGGAACAAGAGATTGCCTTAAAAAGCCTGAATTTGATGGTTTAACGCAAGCTCTCTGAAGTCTGACGAGTCTGACGGAGAACTTCAAACACCACCACGGCCACCGCGTTCGAGAGGTTCAAGCTCCGGGTTGTTCCGGGCATGGGGATAGAATAAGCACGTGCGTCATGATCCTTCAAGATCGATGGGTCGAGGCCACTTGTTTCCTTACCAAACACGATCCAGTCTCCACGCTTGAACTCAGCGTCGTAGATGGTTTGTGTAGCACCCGTCTCGATCAAAAAAATTCGCGATGGATCCCCGGCGCGTTTGCGCCACTCGCTGAAACTGACATGCTTTTGCCAGGCGAGGTCTTTCCAGTAGTCTAGACCTGCCCTTTGAACACGACTTGCTGTCAGTTCAAACCCCATGGGTTCAACGAGATGGAGCTCGGATCCAGTCGCCACGCAGGTTCGCGAAATATTTCCGGTGTTTTCAGGAATCAAGGGTTCGACGAGAACCACTCGGCATAGGGGATCATCGCTCTCGCGCGGACTAAACCATGAGAGGTCTTTTCGCTCGCTCATCAAACCAACATTCTGTACAGCTCTTGACCAAGACTTGTCAGAGCCAGTCGGCGACCTTTATCAACGACAATTTCAAGATGCATTAACTCTCGATATAAACCGAGGTCAATTGGCACGATCTCGCGTCCGCACGAGGCGCCGAGACGCTGAATGTAAGCACGCTGTCTTTCAGTCAGTTGGGAGAAAAGCGGAGGCTTTTCTTGAAGAGATTTCTCCCAATCACCGCCTTCAACAAGAACGGTGCCTCGCGGCATCTTGTTGAGATTGATGCAGTAAGCCTGTGCGAGAGTGATGTCACCATCATCAACAAACGTTTGAATCTCAAGACGCTGGTGCAAGGCTTTTTCTGGATCCGCACGATGAATGCCGTGAAACTCATCGAGAAGCGCGAGAAGGATGTCAGCACTTTTGATTTCAACGACCCAACCCGAGATCGTCTGCGTGCCTTCGTTGCTGAATACGAGGCGGCCCGAGGGAAAACGATAAACTCCGCCCGTCACCGTGGCCGGCCGTTGTCGCACCACAAACGATTCAATCTTTTTAAAATGAACCATGCCTTCAGAAAAAGAACCAAAAACGAACAGGCTACGCTTCGTTGAATCGCCGCTACCGCCATATTGATTGTAATCTCCGCTGGCGCTTGCGCCTGCAGATCCGATAGCGATCTCCACGTCCCCTCCGCTTTGATCTCGTTCAAGAGTTCGCCGGTATACCAAATTGATTTTCCGCGCGCAACCCGCGGCCACAAGTCAATCCCGCAACGACTCGACATGAAAACAAAGCGGGTTGCTCCGAGGTGGCTCAGCAAGTTATAGATTTGTGGCGAACGATAATTTGATTTCAGTCTCCGGAAAGCAGGACACGCATATGCCGAGCAGCGAAGATTTTATTCCATATATGGGTTACCTCTGGCTTCAGGTGGAAGACGAAACCGTCACCATCGGCGTGAGCGAGGAAGGTCTCAGCGAATTAACGGACATCACGGCAGTCAAACTTCCTTCTGAAAACGAAGAGATCACGCCCGATGAAATTTGCGGTGAAATCGAAACTGATGAAGGCGTGCTCAATCTCTATTGCCCCGTCGAAGGCAAGGTGATCGAAATCAACGCGGCGGTTGTCGAAAATCCCAGCTTGATCATGGAAGACTCGTACGGCGACGGATGGCTCTTCCGTGTTGAGCCAAACAACACTGACGATTTAGATGAACTTTCGCAAGCGAGCTCAGGCGAAGATTAAGCGGCTGACTCTGCTCTTGTAGCTCGCGGGCGTTGAAGAAGCTTCCGCAGAGAGAGCAGATGCAGAAGGTACGCAAACGGCACGACAAACATCGGCAACCACGCAAAGGGGAAAAGCCCAATCGCGCGGTTAGCCGGCTCTGGGAAAAAGACTTGCATCGCCGTTGGAGCCGAAAGAAGTCCGTGCACAACGACGTTCGTTAGCAAGGCGAGCCCAAGAAAGTTCCATCCCAGCACAAGTCGTCTCGTCGTTTCGGGACGACCCTCCCGCTCTGCTTTTCTGACAGCAAAGGCGACAGCGATCGCACTCAAACCCGTGATGACATCGAAGTTACGTCCTTCAAACGTCATCAGCGTTGGTAGGTGCGGTGTCTTAGCTAAAAACCAAAGCTGAACTTCGACAATCACCCGGAAGGCTTGGATCGCGATCAACCACCACAGCGGGATGAAGCGAAGCCACTGACCCGTCACCGGTAAAAAAGCAAAGCTAACAACGAGAACAAAACCAATCGCGATGCCGACCAGAACGGGCGGCGGCTGTGCTGAAAAATCCGCGAAGGTGTTCTGTAGCGCGAGCAGTCCCGTTACCAAAAGAAACCCGCCGTAAACAAAACGCATAAGATAGACCGGAATCTGACTGCCTTCACCGAGGCAGTTGTTCGCGATCGAAACACCTAAAACGAGAAACGAATAGAGAAGAGCGGTCAGCAAAATAAATGAAAGCGTCAGCGCGATTGGCACTTGAATCTCCTCGTTTGCTCGTTAGCGTCTCTCCTTGCGCCTTAGTTCGTCAATCAGAGGAACGACATCAATCTTTCATGGATTGTTAAAGTCGCCGACGTTGAGACTCGTTATTCTTCTATCCAGCTCGCAAGAGGAGGTGAACCCATGTCGCTCCACGGTTTTTTCAAAACTGACATCGTCACGATTAGTCCAGATTCATCCGTCGTTGCGGCCGCTACCATCATGCGCGACCGCCACGTTGGCGATATCGTTGTGGTCGAAGAGCGCGGTGGACAACGCACGCCGATTGGCTTCATCACCGATCGGGACATCGCCATCGGCGCGGTTGCGTCTCACGTTGAGCGTATCTCGCAAATGAGGGTTTGTGATCTCATGACGTCTCATCCCGTTTGCGCACGCGAGAGCGACGGAATCTACGCCGTGATTCAGCTTATGAGACGCGAAGGTGTCGGCCGACTTCCGGTGGTGAATGAACAGGACGAACTCGTTGGAATCGTCACATCGCGAGACGTGCTTTCCCTTTTGACGAGTGAGCTTAACGAAGTCGTATCAATTGCTGAAGATCACAAAGAAGCCGGGCAACCGGGGTCACTTCTTGCCTCCCGTCGTGCTTCTCAACCTGGACTTGATCAGCTAACGGATACGCTATCGCAGCAACATCTCCAGTAAAGGCAAAGGCTCAAGTCGTTAGAAGAGAGATGAAAACCTTGCGTGACTAGACCAAAGGCTGATCGCGTGTTTCGCCAGGAAAACCGATAAGTCGTGAGTGAAAACCTGGCTCGATGTCTTTCCTTATCTGCCGCCTGATCCGCGGCAAAAATCATCGCTCACTGATCGGTGGGTCTTAGGTATCGGTTACTTTTTTGTTGTGGCCGGAATCGTCATCACGTTTTCGCTCTTTTATCTCGATTCCCGCACGCATCCACGCATTTCGCTCTCTGCGGAAGATTGGCGCGTGCTTTTCACGAGCGAAGATAGCGATTGTGCAAAGGATAAAGCCGTCGATGCTCACTGCCCTGCTTTTCCGACTGAAGGTTTACTCTGGGACGCGAAGTTTCATCGCGGATCAGCGGAGTACAAAGACGCGCTGGAACGCAACGGAGCCAACGAATATTGGTTGGGAACGCGTATTCCCGCCAAGCGCTTAAGACGAGCGGCTCAAGACTCAGCGCCAACGCTCATCCTCGGTCACTTCTACGGCCAGTATGATCTCTGGATCGACGGAACTTACTACTCAGGAGGGGGATATCTTGATCACGATATTCCACTTTCAATTACGTTTCCCATGGTTCGCTTAGGACTTGATCGCGATCTCTTTGTAGCGATTCGCGTGCGACCGGATCCTTCTTTCCCCGCATCCGATCAACCGGGACGATGGGGAGCCGGCGGATTTTACACAACTCTCGAAGCTGACAAAACATGGCGTTGGTCTGTTCTCGAAGGCATCACACGCCACCTGGTCGCACTTGGAATGTTCCTGCTTTTTTCCCGGATCCTCAGGGTCGCTTCGGCCGCCAACCAATACGCTTACGATTACATTGTGGGCTCACAGTTTGCTTTGTTGCTTTCAACGATCTCATTGATTTCCGGCGACTACTCAACGCGCTTGCTTTCGGTGAACGCATTCGACAGATTTTTCTTCTATTTAGTTTGTTTAGAAGGCGTCTTTGTCGTTCGGTTGGCACTGGCCATTCTTCGCAGCGAACGGTGGCTCAGCCTGCGCACCAGTGCGTTTATGACCTTGTTCTCCGTGGTGCTGTTATTCTTCGTACCGATCGAGTGGATCCGTGAGCATGGCCTCATCTTCATGCCCGCTTACGTTTTGCCCGTGTGTTACCTTAGCGCAGCTCTCTTAGTAGGTTTGCGCGCACGTGAGGTCTTTAGCCGAACGAACGCCGCATCGACGGGGCGAATCGAATTTTTGACGGTGGCTTGCTTTACCCTTGCGATTACCGGAGTCTCTTACTTCATCGAGTCCTGGCACGCTCCGGAAGCCGAAACGCACTGGAGTCGATATCTCAATCTAATCACTTTCTATTTACTTGTTCGCTGCCTGGCCAAAGACTATCGCATGGCCGTGCAGCTTGTCGAATCAGCTCCCGTTTCCAAGTACCACAAACAGCAAAAGCTTCCGCAGAGTATCGAGGGTTGGGTGTTGATGATCGACCTCAGAAAATCGGAGCATCTCTTCCGGGCGGGAGCTTCGCGATCAAATGGCGGCGCGATCGTGAATGCCGTGGTCTCTCATCTCTGGTCGGTGATTCACGGTGCTGGCGGCCAAGTTCTGCAAAGTGAAGGCGACTCGCTCGTTGCACTCTTCGAAAAAGACGCGAGCAACAACGAGAATCGTCAGCTTTTGGCGGCGATCGCGGGTCTTGATTCTTGTTTAAAAGATCTTTCCACTCGTTTGAAAGACGCTTTGCCAGAAGGTACATTCCTTCCGGCACTCACCTTCCGGGCTTCAGCAGTACGTGGTGCGGTTCGTCCGGTGTGGAAAAGCACGGGTGACGTTCGACTACCTGCTTGGATTGAAGCCGGAAACGGCAACGCCTTCGTCGATGGCGCACGCATCATGGATTTAGATCGATCGGTTGATGCCGAAGGAGAATCGCTCGTTATCTTCAAGTCAGAAGAAGCCGAGTTTTTCCAGCAAGAGGTACCGACCAACGCTTGGTGTTTTCAAAGCGACTCTAAGACCGACAAGACGGGTTCCACTTGGCGCATCAGCGGTTTGATTTGTTCGCGAGTGACCCAAGCTCAACCTGACGCTGTCGGCGAACGTCTCTCGACTCGTCGAGAGAGTGCCTAGGAAAGTTGCATGAACGTGGCTACTCATCTTTGGATGTTCCTCTTGCTGACGGCTTTGCTCTTGCCTTTGCGCGGAACTGCACAACCTCTATGCTCGACGGCTGAACTCTCTAGAAACTGCGACTTCTTCAAAGAGAAGAAATCCGAAGCTTACATCTCCCTTGAGGATGGCTCCTACTTCACGAATCCTCTTTTCGAAGGAACCTCAAAGCCAACTCCTCCAGCGAAGCGGCTCCCACGCGAGAGAATTGATGAACTCTTTCGTTTCGCTCGCGAGAATCTCTTAGAGGAAATTGCTAAAGGTCGATCTTATCAATCTCTAACGGCTGATGAGAAATCCCAATTCAGGAAGATCGAGACGCTCACTAAATTCAAACTCGGAAAATCATCTGAACATGATTCTTGTAAATCAGATGGACCAAATGCGAGTTACGTTCCGAGTGATCACACCATGATCATTTGCGAAAGCTTCTTGAACGAGCCTAGCTCTTTAATTGTTCAAACCCTTGCGCACGAACTCGCGCACGCCATAGATCCTTGTCACCAGCGACTCCCACTTTTGAAAAAGAATATAGCCAAGCTCTTGGCCCTTCCAAAGAGCGAAGATGAGTGGCCCGATGAAATCAGAAAGAATCCGGACAGTCGCCGTACGCTTTCGCGTCTGCGCGCCCAGCCAGCGCACGAGTACTCAAATTTCACTAACGTGACGTCACTCGAAAATCCGAAGGTGCTGGAAGAGCTTGAAAAGCAAGGCTGGTTCGAGGTCGCCGCACCGCCGGTTCCCGCGAACCGTAATCCGAACTTGGCAACCTACAATTGTTTGAAGGCTATTCCCGGTATTCGAGAGGTCTCGAATCAAGATATCGCCGATCTAGCCAGGCAGTATACGGACACGGTCGATAACGGCATGAAGCCAGTCGACCGTTACGCGATCGATTCTGCCGTTCGGAAGAACATGCGGGACTATCAACAGTGCATGCCGTCTTTTAAAGGCTTTTCACAAATGCAGGAAGCTATGTCCAACGCGTGGGCGGCAAAAGTGCTTGGTCGATGGCTAGCCCTTCATCCTCCGAAAAATGAAACGGAGAAACTTGCCGCAATCTCTTTGGAGCTTCGTGAAATCTGCACGCCGGAAAAGTTGGGAGCAAAAGCTGCCACGAACCTGGTGAAACCCGCGCGCATCGCAGCTGGCGAAGCGGTCAGAAACTCCGAGATTCATCCCGCCGGACGAATCACAAACGATTCAATCACCTTGAGTGATCCTAGAATTCAAAATGCGCTTCAATGTAAACCGATGCCGAATCAAACATGCACGAGGAGCCTCGGGACGCTTGGCCCAATAAACAAAACGGAGGAGACATCCGCCTCCTCCGCACCTAAGAAAATCACAAACTGATTTACGGCCTAGCCATCAACCATCGCGTGGCCTGTGGAGTCGATGTTGTATTCCTTCAACTCGCGGCCATCGAAGCGGAAGAGCTTCGCCTGACCATCTTGTACGGTCGCTAAGTTTACGGGACGAGTCCAGAGAGCTTGGATGTTCTTCAGCGTCTCTTTCATGTAATCCGGCTGCATGTCGATGCCTTCGAACATGTGCGTGAGCAAAAGCTCGCCGCGGTTTTCGAAATTGGCATCTTCCACTTGGATAATCGGCTGACCGAAATTCGTGAGCTGAAACAAGAGCTGCTTCTTGATCAACGGGAAGTCTCGCGTATCGACTTCGTAGCGACCCGTTCGTTTATTGAACTTGTAAACGAACATTTTATTTCGAATGCAGAAGTCTTCGGTGAGGAACTCATCGATGAAAGTCACGTCGTTATAATTGCGACGAACTTCGAAGATTTTTTCGCGGCCTTTGCCGAGCTTCTTATCCCAGTTCGCTTTCGCCTTCAGGTCGTCGCATTCGTTCCACTCTTTACCGAATTGACCTTTGTTCCAACGTTCCTCGATATCGCGATAGAGCTCGATCCCGACTTTGTAGGGATTGAAGCCGTTCGGCGACATCGCCATCGTTCCGCTGTGGGCATCGGCGAAATCGATGATCTCCGCGTCCGTGAGGATGTTTTGGGTCATGATCTTCGAATGCCAATAAGAAGCCCAGCCCTCATTCATGATCTTTGTCATGCCTTGGGGAGCAAAGTAGTAAGCCTCATCGCGGATGATGGAGAGCACGTCTTGCTGCCAGTTTCTCAGGGGTGCAAAGTGCATCAGGAAAGCCAAGATATCGCGTTGAGGTTCAGCGGGAACTTTCGCGCGCTTCTGGGCTTCTTCCATCTTCTTTTGACGCTGAAACTCGACGAAATCAGGCGGGTTGATGTACTCGTCCATGTAATCGCGGTTCACTTTTAAAAGCGAAACTTCCGCCTGACGAGCTTCCTGTTCCTGTCGTTCTTTTTCGGTCGTCTTCTTGATGTAGGGGCTATAGCGGTCGATCAGATTCTCGAGCGACAAGCACTTATCGATAAAATCTTCGACGACATCGATCCCGTAGCGGTCCATGTAACGACGGATGCGGGTCGCATGGTTCGCCATCGAATCCATCATCTTGCGATTCGTGGGTGAGAACCACTGGTTGTTTTTAAAGAAGTCGCAGTGGCCGTACACATGAGCCATCACGAGTTTCTGATCGACCATGCGGTTGCCTTCCATCAGGTAGGCGTAGCAAGGGTCCGTATTGATAACCATCTCGTAAATTTTCGAGAGTCCGTACTCGTAGGACTTCGAGAGCTGCTCGTACTCCATCCCGAATCGCCAATGTGGATATCTCACGGGAAAACCACCGTAAGCGGCGAACTGGTTGATCTGGTCGTACGTGATCAGCTCAAAAATCGTTTCGAAGATATCGAGACCGTAGCTCTCCGCGACTTTTAAAATTTTCAAGCGCGCTTTTTCGAGCTCGGGAGTTAGATTCGCCATTCTTTATTTCCCCTTTCCGAGGAAATCCTTGATGGAGTTCAAAATTTTATCGCGGCTCTCGATCTTGGATACGATGAGCTGCTCTTCATTCGGGAACTCACGTTCGAGATCCTTCAAGAACTGGCCGCTGCCATATTTCGATTCGACCTGCCCGTAACCGAACATGTTCACGTTCGGGAGGAAGAACTCCTTCAAAAGACGCATGCAAAGGCGCGTGTCTTCACCCGACCAGTTGTCGCCGTCGGAGAAGTGGAACGGATAAATGTTCCAATCGCGCGGGTTGTAATCTTCTTCGATCATCTGCTGGCAAAGCTTGTAGGCGGAGCTGATGAGCGTGCCGCCGGATTCAGATGTCGAGAAGAAGGTTTTCTCGTCGACTTCTTTTGCCGAGGCGTCGTGGATGATGAAGCGAGTTTCAAGACCTTTGTAATGGCGCTTGAGCCACGTGTTGATCCAGAAGCTTTCTAATCTCACGATCTCTTTTTGCTCTTCGCCCATGGAACCGGAGACGTCCATCATGTAGATGACAACCGCGTTTGCCTGTGGGGTTACCGTCTGTTTGAAAGAACGGTAACGGAAGTCGCCGCGAATCGGGATGATCACCGGATCTTCAGGCGTGTAGGTCCCGCTTGCGATATAGCGCTTCAAAGCACGACGGTAAGTCGATTTGAAATGTCGGAGGCCTTCGGGTCCTACTGGAGCGATTCCCGAATACTTCGTCTTGATCGCTTCTTGGCGAGGACGACCTTTCGGCTCAATCCGCGGAAGCGCAAGCTCTTCACCTAAGATATCCGCAAGCTCGTCGAGGGAAATCTCGGCTTCGAGTTGGTGCTGACCCGGTTGGTTCCCTGCTTCGCCAGCTCCGTCTTGCGGTTCACCGTCGACAGGATCACCCGGCTGACCTTTACCCTGGCCAACGCCGCCTCTTTGCTTGGGACCGTATTTGAATCTGGGAATATCGATCGAAGGAACCGGGATTTTCACGAAGTCGTTTTCGCGCTTCCCGATCATCTCGCCATGGGAGACGTACTTCTTGAAGTTCTCTTTGATCCGGCCCCGGATGATGTCGCGGAACCGGTTGTGGTCTTCCCTAATAGCCATCCTAACCCTCGTGATTGGGCCGGCGTCTTCGTTCCGCCTTACTCGGCCCGGTCGGGAACACAATCGAGAGCTTCCTCTTCAAAATCGAGGAGGAAGCTCTGCTGAAACCGCGCTCGTTACTTCGACTTCACATCACCACGAGCAAAGATGCTCGCAACGTAGTGAAGCACGTCTGTCGCCGAGATTTCGTCGTAGCCGAAATCTTTGATCAAGCGGGTCTTCACGATCTCGATCTTCTCTTGCGTATCTTTGTCGACCACGCTCGAAACGAGCGACGTCAGCTTGATTGAGTCTTTTTGATCTTCAAAAAGCTTCAGCTCAAGAGCTTTGTGTAGACGTTCGTTCGTCTTGTAGTCGAACTTTTTGCCTTCGAGAGACAGAGCACCGATGTAGTTCATGATCTCGCGGCGGAAGTCGTCTTTGCGCGATTCGGGAATTTCAATTTTTTCCTCGATCGCGCGCATTAGACGCTCATCTGGTTCCTCGTCTTGACCGGTAAAGTGGTTACGCACACGTTCTTTTTGCGTGTACGCCTTCACGTTATCGATGTAGTTCGCGCAGACGCGGGCCAATGCCGAGTCGTCCGCCGAAATCGCGCGCTGAACTTCAGCTTTGATGATCTCTTCGTACTCTTGCTTCACGACGCTTAAAAGTTCGCGGTATTCCGCTTTGAGCTCTTCGTTACCGATGAGCGAGTGGTGCTTCAAACCCGACTCGAGTTCGTTCATCACCATGAACGGGTTCACCGAGCCTTTGTTGTTCTGCTGAGCCGCCACCAATGCGTTCGAGAGCTTATCCTGAATATAACGAGGCGAGATCCCGTCGAGACCTTCGCGAACGCTCTCCTTGCGGAGCTCTTTCACGTTATCTTCGGTGTAGCTCGGGAGCGACTTACCGTCGTAAAGCTTAAGCTTTTGCAGACGAGTCAGGTTCGCCTTCTTCGGCTTTTCCAATCGAGTGAGGACCGCCCACATTGCGGCCATCTCAACCGTATGGGGAGCGATGCTGACGCCACGGAGTTTGCGCGAGTTGAAATCCTTTTTATAGATGTTCACTTCGTGCTTCAACTTCGTGATGTACGGGATGTCGATCTTCACCGTACGGTCGCGGAGGGCTTCCATGAATTCGTTGTCTTGAAGACGACGATATTCAGGTTCGTTCGTGTGTCCGATGATCACTTCGTCAATGTAAGTTTGCGCGAACTTCTTCGGCTTCACGCGGTGTTCTTGTGAAGCACCGAGGAGGTCGTACAAGAACGCAACGTCGAGCTTCAAGACTTCGACGAATTCGATCATGCCGCGGTTTGCGACGTTGAACTCACCGTCAAAGTTGAAAGCGCGAGGATCCGAATCAGAACCGTACTCCGCGATCTTACGGTAGTTGATATCGCCCGTGAGCTCGGTCGAGTCTTGGTTCTTTTCGTCTTTCGGCTGGAAGGTACCGATGCCGATACGATCTGCTTCGCTCAACACCAAACGCTTCACTCGAACGTGCGCGAGAACTTTGTTGAGGTCGCCGTTGTAGCGTTCCATCAACGAGCGGAAGATGAAGCGGCTCGGAGGAGACAATTCACCTTCGATATTGATTCGGAAGTCTGTTTTGTTTCCGCGGTTGAGCTCTTCGGCAATCCGGGGACGGAGCTCTTCGGGAATCAAAAGAAGCGGCTCTTCGTGCATCGGCGAAGCGTAAGCTTTCACACCTTTGCCGAGAAGACCGTCAAGCTCACCAGCTTCGTCAACCCACTCAAATGTGTAGAGAGCGCCTTGATCGGTTTTCGAGTACTGCTCGCAGCCTTTCTTCAGCATGCGGCAGATCGTCGACTTCGCGGATCCAACGGGACCGTGAAGCAAGATCACGCGTTTTTCGGTGCCGTATCCGAGCGCCGCTGAACGGAGCACGTTCACGAGCTTCATCAACGGAACATCGAGCCCGAAGACGGCGTCTTTTCCGTCGTTGTCTTCGTCATCGAAGAACTTCCAACGTACGATTTGTTTCTTGAACTCAGTGTAGTCCGACTTTCCGCGCTCGGTGATCATGTCATACATGCGCTGAAAGGCGTTTCTAGTGACTTTGGGATTCTCTTTGACGAGGTTCAGGTAGTCATTGAACGTGCCTGACCAGGTGAGATCCCGGTATTTCTGGTTTCCCTGCCAATCCTTGATCAGGTTATTGAGGTCCAACGCGGCGGAGTTACTCCCCATAGCCTCTCCTCTGCTCAATAGAGCCGTCGTCCATGTTACGGTCTGCTTTGGGTTCGGTTGTCATTTCTTGTTTGACCGCGCATCCGGTGGCGGTCGTCTCGAAACGGTCCAGTTCCCCTATACAAAGTATGCCTAATCCGATTTGAAAAGGGCAAAAAACTTTCGGGGCCATCGATGAGGCTGCGCCTCATTTGTTCTTCGATGTCTCTTCGAGGGGTCTCGCATCAATTTGGGAAGCGAAATTTACACGGGTCATAACGAAGAATGAAAACAGCTATAAGCTGCTCTCATCGATCTGAAAATCATTCGCTCGACGAATGCCAGAGCTAGTAAAGAGCCAGTGCCAAAAAAAGAACTGATCAAGTCGAGCGCGAACGCATGCGCTCTTGTTTGTAACCGTTCGGCGGCGCGAGCGTGAAAGTCTCTTCGTTCATCTCGACCTTTGACTTGGCTTCGTCGATCACCATTTCGACTTCTGCTTCCGGGGCTCCGATCTTCACGCGGCGATTGCGACCGTTGCGTTCGATCCAGCGAACGACGATGCCTTCATCCGCTTGAACGCATTCGATCGGAAGCTTCGACTGAGCTTCGCGATCACACTTCCATTCGGTTTCCGGTAAACGGCGTTCAAATAAGACGGCCATCAAAACTTTGGGAGAAATGCGGACCGGAACCAACCGGTTGAGAGAATCCGCGTCGGCCGGAGCTTCGACAAACCGTTTTTGCTGAGTCAGGATGTAACGGACTTCGGGCCCACTCATCGCGACACTCGCCACGTGAACGTTAAAAGGACCCGTGAGTTCCATGCGCAGTTGCGAGGGTTCACGCGCAATGACGTCCAGGGTGATCATCCCGTTTTTACCGGTCTTCAAATTGCGGACCATGGCTTTGCCACGCCACTGCCCTTCGGCGTGACCTTCTTCACCTCTGACGGTGGCTTCGCTTTTTGGAGTCGTTTGGCAGCCGGCGGTGGAAAACACCCCGGCCGCAAGAAGGAAGAGAGGGAAAAGCCTCGAAAGATCAGCGCGCTTTTGTACTAGCGGGCTTACGAGCGTTGTCGTCGGTACCGAGAGCTTGGCTTTGTCTGTCGACGGCGCCGATTTTGTTCCGGATCTTTTCGAGAGTCGTGACATTCGTTTCGTTCTCCGCCGCCCGGAGGTAGAGCTTCTTTGCTTTCTCGGGCATCTGCTGATGATAGTACGCATCGCCCAAGTGCTCCGCAATCACGCTCTCGTTCGGCTGGATTTTATACGCTGCCTCCAACGTCTGAATCGCTTCAGGTACTTTGCCTTTTTTAAACAAGACCCATCCTAATGTATCGAGGATGTAGCCATCTTCCGGCTGAAGGGCCAGAGCCCGACGCGCTAATTTTTCCGCGTCGTCTAGGTGTTTGCCCGTCTCCGCGTACGTGTACGCGAGGAAGTTCAAAGCCTGTACGTGGTCTTTCTCGATTTCGAGTACGCGCTTCATCGACAAGATCGTCGCGTCGCGATCACCGAGGCGATCGTGCATATTCCCTAAGAAAAATTGAAGCTGCGCATGATCCGGGAATTTCTTCGTCGCGACCGACAACATTTCAATCGCTTGAGAATATTGTTTCTGGTCATCGAGCAATGAAGCATACAAAGCGTAGAAGGGCGCATGGTCATCTTTTTGTTTGATGCCCCCGCGGATCGTTTCGAGTGCTTTGGCGTAATCACCCATGAGCTTGAAGAGATACGAAGCGTGAACGATCGATTCGCTGTAATAGGAGCTCGCGGTAGGCACTTTCTGGAAGTGACTCACCGCCTGCTTGTAGTCTTTCACCTCTTCGTAGACCGCGCCTAAATAAAATCTGATTTTATCGGAGCCCGGCTCAATCGAGAGGACGTCTTCAAGACGAACGATCGCTTCGCGGAAGCGCTGTTGCTCGATCAAAATGAACGCCATCTTCGACTTCACGTTCACATCGCTAGGATCAACCGCTTCAATAACAGCTAGCTGATCGAAGGCGCGCAGATAATCTTTCTCTTCGATATAGAGGCGCGCCAAATCTTCGGCAACGGACGCGTTGGGCCCAAACTTTTCTTGGAAAGCTTGGTACAAACGCTGCGCTTTTTCTTTGCGGTGGCTAGATTCGTAAAGCTGACCAAGGGCGAGCGTAGCTTCAACGTAGCTAGGCTTCGACTTCAAACTCTGTTGGAAAGCCGCCTCCGCTCTCGAGACGTTTTTCTCTTTATCTTCTTCGAGCTTTACGCGTCCGAGATAGTACCAAGCGATGTGCGCTTGAGGATTCGAAGAGGCTTTGCCGAGCGCTTCGAACTGCTCACTCGCTTCGGCGAACTTTTTCTGCTCAGCCAACAGCGCTCCGATGAAGAGCGGAGCCTCAAGATTTTCAGGATTGCTCACGAGGATGGCGCGATACTCTTTCAACGCGTCTTCGTACATGCGAAGAGCGGAATACAAGCCGCCCAAGAGCAAACGTCCATCGATAAACTTTGGATCGATCTCAACCGCCGCCTTTGCTTGCTCGAGCGCTTCGCTCACGAGACCTTGTTTGACGTATTCGGCAGCCAGCCGAGCGCGCACTTGGGGAGACTTGGGATCATAAACAAGAGTGAGTTTGTATTCTTCGGTAGCGCGAGCTGAGTCGCCTTGGAGGCTGTAGGTTTCAGCGAGCGCAAAGTGATAATCAGCTTGAGTGCGGACATTCACAACATCAGTGGGAGTCGTCTTCTCTTCGCGAGCAAGGGACATCGAGCTCGGCGCCCTGTCGATCAGATCCGTCGTGGAATCGCGGTAAACACCTTCAGTGCCGTCTTTCGCGGACATCGTCGTACAAGCGGTCACCGTAAGTGCCGCGAGGACTACTGCCGAGAGCGAGATGTGCCGGAGCATACAATCCCTTTCAAAGGCTGACGCAACCGAAGCGATTTACGGATTTCCGTCTGCCACACTCTCAAATCGGCAGTTTAAAGATGTGTCTTGAACCGAGAGTCGCGCTTTGAGCCGTGTCGCATGCAACTCTGGACTTAGAACGGGGGTAGTTCGTTCTGGATTAGTTCTTCTCCGGAATCTCTTCGACAGAACCTACGTCATCTCCGTACGGAACGAAGAGGTGCGCTTGGGAGGCTTCGAAAACGGACAACGGTGTATCGGATTCGCCGTTTGGGCCATCGGACCAGACGAAGATCTTCCCTGCCGAACCTTTCTCAATGCTCGTGCGTACAAGGTAATGAAACGGGCGACCCCAGGGGTCACTTCCGATCCGGCCCGACGTGAGGGGTGTCGGAGCGGGAATCTGCGCCGAAGCAGGCCCACGTTGATTTTCCGGCCTCGGAAGGTTGGCGCGGACATGCTGACTATAGAGCTGTTTGCCGAGCGCCTCCGCCATAAACCGGGCCCGTTGAGGACGATCGTCTTGAAGGGCCTGAGCAAGGATGGCACCGAATACCGTTCCGGTGACGCCAACAAGGGCGACGAGACCGAAAAGATCGATGGTTCTAAAGGTATGATTTTGCTTGTGAAACTTTGACATACCCGATCCTCGCCGCGTTCTGTCAGTACTTTCGGCAAGTTCGAGAAGAAACTTAATGGGCTGCCTGTCTTTTAACCGGCGCGCTGGTTTTGACACTCAACAACAAAGGTGGAGAAACTGGCGTTTTTCCCTCGTAAATCGAGGGCTTTCACAATTCAAAAGTGGATCTTTTGGACCCTTGACAAGCTGTGGCGCCCTGACTATTGTCGCCCGCGAAGTTCAGGGTAGGCTCACTCGTTCTACGGGGGTTGAGATTCGGGGCGCTAGCCGTGCTAACGCGCGTTGGGCACGGGGCGATAATTCTCCAATTCTCCTTAGAATTCACACTCTTACAGGAGTTCTCCAATGGGAGGCAATTTGATCAACCAAACGCAAGACGCAGTCTCGATGGGCAAAACGGCTGGTTCTGCTAACTCCAAAACTAAAATCATCAAGCGCTATCAGAACCGCAAACTCTACGACACTCAACAGAGCTGCTATGTCACGCTCGACGATATCGCGAAAATGATTCGTACGAACGAAGACGTGATGGTTATCGACAACAAAACTAAGAACGACATCACGGCGGCGACTCTCACTCAGATCATCTTCGAAGCTGAGAAAAAAGCTTCGCAGTACGCTCCGCTGTTCACACTTCGTGAGATCATCCAGAACGCTAACGGTTCGATCTCGAGCTACCTTGCGAAGCTCGGCGCATTCCCGAAAGACTATGCGAAAGTCGAGACCGTGGCTGTTGCTCACGAAAACGGCAAAGCTTCGTACGACGATATGAAGCAAACTCTCGAGAACCGCGTTGCAAAAGCTGCCTCTGACAACAGCGATTTCTCCAACGGTTCTAAGTTCATCGACGACCAAACACCGAACCTCCCGAACTCCAACAAGAGCCTCAACCAGTAATCGACTCGGGCAACGGTGGCCTCTGAACGAAAACGGAAGACATCCAACATCTTCCGGATTGCGATGAGAGAATCTAAAAACCCTGGTGTTCGCACCGGGGTTTTTTTATGCTTTCCGCAACCCTAGCCGTGGGAGAAATACGTGTCGAATCGTTTCAATCAGTGGATCGTCGCCATCGCTGCCCTCTTTGTCTCGTTTGGCGCCCAAGCGCAGCTTGAAGAAGCGGATCCATCGCCTTTCAACCTAGGCGTTGCTCTCGGTCAGGTAGGTCTTGCTGGCGACCCTGGTTCCAAAGGAGCGAACGCGCTCGGATACTCGTTTATCTTAGGCTACGAGCTTGAGTCAGGAGTCATGATCGACGCTCGCCTGCTGACCTCTCGCCACGCGGATACGACTCACACCGAGATCACCCTTGGCGGTGAATACGGTTTTGATATTGAAGATCTCGCGCTCTGGACGCCTTATCTCAGCGGCGGCGTCGCTTACATCACTAACAACTTCAACGAAGCGAACGTGAGCGGGAACGCAGCTGGTATTTACGTTGGAACGGGTGTCGACTACAGCCCGAACCTTCAGTTCAGCATCGGACCTGAGTTTCGTTACGTGAAAGGTTTTGAAGCGAAAGCTCAACCACAAGGAACAGCGTCCGAAATCAAGACCGTGCAGGATAGCTACACGTTCATGATCCGCATTCTGTATGCGTTGAGTTTAGATGAGTGATTACTGAACCGCCCGCCACGTGACGAACGCTTTACGGCCGGCTTTCACTTCGATTTCGCGCTCTGGCATCATCTCGCCAGAGCGAGTTCCCGACCAGTTATATCCAAAAGCTTTCACCTTGTACTTGCCTGGCTTGGCCGCGATCCGCGCAATCTGGAAGGATTCAGGTAACGTCGACCACTGGCGCACATCCGCGCGGTCCATCGCGTTCATCGCTATCCAAGCAATCGCACCGAGAGCTTTGTCTTTCTGCGCGATTTGATCCGCAACGACGGCTTTCACTCCGACACCCACTAATCGAGTAGCGACCAGACGAGCGTAATCATCATTCAACGTCTTGATCGCAATATCCTGAACGCTGAACACTCGTTGGCTCGGTATTTCAACCGCATCGTCAATCACGAGCTTTGCCATCTGCGTATTCGAAGGCGCGGGAACAAGGTAAGGGTAGCGCGGGTTTTCAGGACGAGGACGTTTGCGCGGTCCCCATCCTTGCATGAAGACGAGAACGATCTCCCCCATCTTCGGGTCACGCCACTCAGGCTTGATTTTGACTTCGGGAAACTTCTTTTGCCATTGCTCAAGTTCTTCGGGTCGTTGAGCTCGAATCGCCGCTCGAATCAAATCCTCACGAAGCGGAGGGTAAGACGGCGCCACGTCGTAGGCATTCTTGTAAGAGATGTAAGCGTCATCCCACTTGCGATCGGCTTCGAAGAGAATCGCGCTCAGGTAATGACCATAGGGATTCTGTTCATAGTCTTTTTTTGCTTCGTTCTTGAATCGGATAAGCTTCTGATTCAAACGACGAACTTCAACGAGGGCACCATCCAGATTACCCATCTCGAGGTAATTCACGGCATTGACGGCGTTGATGAGAACCTTCTCGTAATCGTCGCCTTTGTACTGAACCATCTCTTCCGAGAGGACGAGCGAAGAAGCGACTTTCGAGAGGCTGTGATAATCCTGAATGTCGGCGATTTTTTCTGCTCGGCTAAACGCTTGCGCGCTTTCTTTATAACGGCCGGCTTTTTGGAGAGTTGTCGCGTAGTCGAGGAGGTAAACGAGTTGGTCGCGACCCTCTTCGTTTGCAGGCTCTTCAAGATCAGCAACGGCTTTCACCGTGTCGCCAAACTTGAGAGACTCGCGGGCTCCGTGAACTTTCATTTGGTAAGTTGCGCAGCCGGAAAGCGTGAGAGCAGCCGCGAGAATCGCCGCCGCTCCTACTTTGAATTTTGATCCTGCCGCGCGCGTTGCCATCAAATCCTTCGCTACCTAATTCGCTGGCTAGATAAAGATCAGAGACCGATCGAGCGCTTGCGGTATTTTTTGCGAAGCTGCTTATAGCCGGTCCATACGATCACGTTCGTTTTCAGATTGGTGATGTTGAGCGTAACTTTGTAATAGACGCTCTTATCTTTTCCGACTTCTTGAACGATCGAATCGAGACGGCCGTTAACGATCAGGTCAGCACCGGTTTGACCGCCGGGACCTTTCTTCGTGTCTTCGCTCACCATGCCGCTGTTTTGGTAATTGTACTCTTCAGCTACGTCTTCACGAGCTTCTTTGTCGACGAATGCAACGCGGCCCGTGTTCTGGAGATCGACGCGAACCATGTCCATGATGTTTTGCGTGTCGATGTGCTCGTTTGTTTTGTTCTGAAGCTTGGTGACCATCACGATCGGAGGACGTTTAGCGTTCGAGATTGCGGGATGTGCGACCATGCTCGAGACGAGCTCTTGCACGACCTTTTGCATATCGGTCTCTGACCACTGATCGTTCAGGTTGTTTTCTTTTTCGACGTCTTCGTACTCGCCTTTAACAAAGGCTTTAGGACCGCACGCGGTCATCATCGACATCGAAGCGAGCGCCAGCAGACACAAGATGAACTTCTTCATGCATCTCTCCTGAGATTCGAGCTGCCGTGTTTCTCTTCGGCCGCTCATACAAAATTCTTACGTTCGCGATTTCAAAACGAGCCGTCTCTAGACTGAGTCGATCGAATAAAAAACGCGGGTTGAGACAATATCTTACACACACGCTTCGAGCGCTCGCAAGCGAGCTCGCGAACAACAGGCCCGGCCTACGGACGAAAATCGTAGTCCATCTTCACCGTTGTCGCCTGACGTTTCGCTGCCTTACGCGCGCGGCTTGCATGGCAGGGCACTTGAGGCACGTTCCATTCTCGGAACGGAAAGGACTGGACCATATGGAGATCACAACCGATGAACTTGCTTACGACGCGCTTAAGAATCAAATCGGCTACGACGTAGAGGAATTTTGGGCCCTGGCCTTAGGACCGACCAAAGTTTTGCTTCGGTGTAAGATGATTTTTCGAGGCACGGTCGACGCTTGCATGGTGCATCCGCGCGACGTGTTTCGTTTCGCCTGCCTTGAAAACGCCTCGTCCATCTTAGTGGCTCACAATCACCCGAGCGGCGACGCGCGCCCCTCCGAACAAGATTTATTGTTTACCCAGAAACTTGTACGCGCCTCGGAAATTTTGGAAATTCCGCTGATTGATCACCTGATTCTCACAAGAACCGGCTACAAAAGTTTTGTGAGAGAAGGATGGGGACGGTTTCGAAGCTAGCGGATCGAACCTCGGCCGGTGCGACCTGCATCGGCTGAGCCGGGTTGACTCTGCGCAGGGATGCGGCCGAGAACTTTCACGGCGCCATTTCTATCGACCTGAACGCGATAACCTTCACGAGCTGCGTTCGCGACAAACTCGTCGATGTATTGCTTTTGCGCGTTTCGCTCCCAATCATTCAGCGCCTGCTGTTCCTGGAGTTGATACTGAACACGCGCATCAGGACTATCGGGATCCATCGGCTCCATCCGCTCGCGAGACGTCTCACGGTGATGAGCTTCGGGCCTCAACGGTAATCCGGCCATCATGTCGGCTTGCGGAACAGCTCGTGCGCCATCACTGAGCGTCGGGGCAGTTTGTTGGTTTTCGTACTCAGCGTTGATCCGCTGCCGGTTGAGACGTCGACCAACATCACCACGATGGTAATTCACGCGTTCTTCCATCTGCTGACGCTCAGCTTGACTGATCCGATCAGAATCGTTCCGTCCGACCGTCGCGAACCAAACTAGCCCGAGAATCAGTAGAACCAATGCGGCTCGGATAACGTGATTATTTGTCGTGCTAGCCTTGGGTCCTGGACCAGCTTTTCTACCTTCGGCACCAACTTCCGGAGCACCGGAACGATGTCTCGGTTCAACGACTGTCGCTTGCGAATGAATATCGGGCTTTGGTTCGTTCTTCTTTCCCGCTTTCGACTTCGCTGCAACGTTCGGCTGAGCGGCAGATTGAGATTTCGGATTTTCGGGCTTCGTGGAGGTTTTTGGAGAAGCTTTGCTTTTTTTCTCTCGCTCCTCTGGCTTCGCGACAGTTGCGCTCGTTGCGGGCGAAAGATGAGCCGCGTCCGACTTTTGCGTGGGCGAGACGGTCTCTTGCTGGAAGATCTCTTTCAATATTTCTTGTTTAGGGTAGGCACGGTTCGCGACGGGTCGTGCGCGAAGAGGCGAGTCTCCCGCTGACTTTTCTTTTACGGCCACCTTGGCTTGTTTCGGGCTTCCGGGCGCGTCACTCATGCGTCTTTCATCCGTGTCTCAAAATGATACAAGCTGGACACACGTCCACGTGAAGCTTATCGGCCCATTTTTACGCCGCCTTGAATAAAAATTTATCTAGTTTATCCGCAGGTTTGCCTGATTTTCGCCGTTGGAGTAGTTTCGCTCCCTCTACGTCACCCCGCTCTCCGGAGGAGCCAGATGAAACGGCCCATTTTCACCATTCTCGCGTCAATCGTTTTGGTCAGCTCCGCTTCTGCGAGAGAGATCGTAGTCACTCGAACTTCGGACTGTCGATCGATCAACACGGCAATCCAAGCGCTGCCGTCAGAGGGAGGCACGGTACAAATCGAAGCGGCCACTTTCATCTGCGAAGAGCCCGTCGTGATCGATCGGGACAATGTGACTTTGCGCGGAGCCGGGAGAGGCCAAACGATTCTGCGACTCAAGCCGATGAACGCAGCTCCTCTCCTCGTCATTGGCGTTATGCAGGTGGAAGCCCGTCAGACAGAGCGCCACGGGATTCAGTATTATCCCGTTCGGGAAGTTCAGAACATCGAAGTAGCGGACCTGTCGCTCGACGGAGACCTTCCGAACCAAAAACCCGCCTTCGATCATGAATGCTACGACGTCGAAAATAAGAAATCTCTCTCGTGTGCGGGCGATGGCGGACGCTTCATCCGCAACAACGGCGTCACGGTTCGCCGCGCACGCAACGTGCGTTTATTCAACATTGCAGCTGATCGCGAACTCTCGGGCGGCTTAGTTTTAGAGAAGCTCTCGAGCCATATTTTAGTCGATGGCTTTTACGCCGAAGGAAACGCGTTCGACGGAATCGCTGGCTACGAAACTCGACATTCAATTTTCAAGAACGTGCTCCTGCAGAAAAATAAATTTTCCGGAATCTCGGTCGACTTCGACTTTGAAGACAACATCTTTGATCACGTGGCCCTTGTTGAGAACGGAGATAACGGCATCTTTTCTCACAGCGTGAGCCGCAATACTTATAAAAATTTGATCGCGAGGAACAACGGTAATTACGGTGCGTGGATCGACGGCATTCGCCGCAATAAAGGAAAAGACGCTGAAGGGAACGACGTCTGGGAAATCGTACCTGCCACGTGCGATGAGACTCATTTCATCAATGCGAAATTCGTGAATAACCGAAACCCTGCCATTCGGATCAACCATGTCTGTCAGGGTGTTAAAATTGAGAACGTGAAAGTGAAAAAACGGGATCTTGCCCAGGAGTGCGTTTCGACTCACGAAGGGTCGAGCGTTGAGTACTCTGGACCCTTCGTTTGTGAGTAGTAGGACTTAGGCTCGTTTGCGTGATTCTTTCTCGTCGGGACCATCAATCGGAACCGTGATGATAAACTCGGTTCCTTTCCCGACTTCGGACTTCACCTGAATATCTCCGCCGTGCTGTTTAATGATGCCGTAGGAGATACTGAGACCCAACCCCGTTCCTTGACCTACGTTCTTCGTGGTGAAGAACGGATCAAAAATCTTATCGAGCGTTTCGGCTTTCATGCCTTTGCCGGAATCACGAATCGAGATCTGCGCTTTTCCAGGTTTGCTTTTCTCTTTGACGGCTTTCAGCCCTATCCAGATCTCACCTTCGTTTTCGATCGCCTGCGCCGCGTTCGACAAGATATTCATGAACACCTGGTTGAGCTGACTTGCATAGCAAAGGACTTCGGGAACATTTTCAAACTCAGTGTGAACCTTCACTCGATTTTTCAATTCGCCGGCAAGGAGTCGCAGCGTGTTTTCAATGCCTTCTTGAAGGCTCACGCGCTTGAGCTTTGCTTCATCAAGACGCGAGAAGTTGCGCAGACCCAAGACGATATCTCGCGTGCGGCGCGCGCCTTCTTCACAGGAAGAGACAAGCCGCGGAAGATCCTGCACGATGTAATCGAAGTCGTTTTCTTTTTTTGCCTTGGCAATCTTGCTCGGATCTTTCTCGGCCGTCTCGATGATCGCCATCAATCGCTCGGAATAATCCTTCAGATGAGTCATGTTGCTGTAGATGAAGCCGATCGGATTATTGAGTTCGTGCGCGATTCCCGCAACCAATTGACCGAGACTTGCCATCTTCGCCGTATGAACGAGACGTGCCTGCGTTTGCTTGAGCTCAGAGTAGGCTGATTCAGTCTCGTGAACCTTGTTTTCAAGGTCCGATTGAGCTTGGTGAATCCGACGGCTCATCTCGTTGAAGCTCTCTTGAAGAACACCAAGTTCCGTATCCGTCGAAACCGGAATCTCGGAAGGACCTTCTTTCGTATCCATGGTGCGGATTGCAGCCACCAGCTCGTAAACCGGTCGCACGATAATCTGGGTCGCGACAATCGAAGTTAGGATCAACAAGATTCCAACGGCACCGACCGTCGTGAAGAAGATCACGTTCATTTTGCGAACGAACGCTTTTGATTCCTGTTTCGATGCGCCGAGGGCGAAGACGATGTCGGAATCTCCCCACTTCATCTTCTTCGAAAGGAAAGTGAAGGGTTCATCGCGAATCGTTAGCTCGAAAACGGATTCGGCGCCCGACAAAACGATGTTTGAGAACGCTTCCTTCGTATAGAGCTTGAAGTCGTCATGGCTGCCGACTACGAGTTTTCCTCGGGCGTCGAACAGGATCACTTCCATCTTGAACTGATTGCGGACGTTCTCGAGAAAGGGTGTCCCGAGGTTCATGACTTCTTCGATGTAACCGACGCGGCGACCAGCTTTACCATCGATGCGGGTCACGGCAACGAGGTCCATGCTTCCACCCGCACCGGTATCGATGTACGTGCGCTGTCCTGCTTTGTTCAAAGTTTTGAGAAGATCGTCATTGAAGCCGAGATTTCGATCTTCAACTTCAGTGTTCTGAATGACGTTTCCGCCGCTGTCTTTGGAATAGCTCGCAATAATTTCCCCATCCGAATTGAAGACCGTGATACTGAGAGGGAAAGGACTCACGCGAGCCGATGTTTGGATATGCTGACGAATTTGCGGAATCGCGTTGGTGAGCAGATACGAAGATAGAAGTGGATCTGTCTTATAGCGATTGCGACGAAGAGAGAAAAACTTCTCCGACTCCGTCATCGTTTTCGTAAATTGGATGGCATTCGTCCCAAGGCGTTTCACAAGTTCGGAATCAATCGCCTGCTCATAGGTTACGAGGCTGAAGCCGGTGATGAACATCAACGGTACCAGCGACAAGAGCAGGAACCAGATCATGAGAATGGTCCGCAAGGACCTTCTAGGACGAATATTTCTGAAGTTTTTTTCGGCCACGCGTTCTCACCCAAGAAGTTGAGGCGACTCGATTGAGGTGCGCCTCACACGGGCCTCAGCGAGCAGCGTCAACCCAAAGGATAAACCGAAGTTGCCCTTGAGGCATAACTCGAGGATGCGGGTCTTTCGATATCCGGACTGGACCATAGGCGCGCAATTTCTCGAGGAGCTTCTCTTCGTTCTCTTCGGGCACTGCGAAGTGGTAGTAGCGCCCGGATCCGCGCTTCCAACCTAGTTCAACTTCTCCGGCTTTTTCGCCGCCAAGCTCGATAATGTGCTCGGTAATCTTGGGGCCAATCTCGTCGAGATTCGAGAGATTCATAAATGCGCGATAGACGAAGCCTTTGGCTTTCGCTTCTTTCTTTTCGGGTTCGGTCTCGGCTTCTTCCGACATCGGAGCCTTTGCCGGTTCCGCAGATTTTGTGGCCGCTACTTGAACTGGTGTGCCAGTCGATTTCGGAGTCGGAGCGGGAGTTGGTTTGATTGCAGAAACCGGGACGGGGCCTTCGCCTTCGTCATGATCACCTTCCATCGGAGGACGCGCCGTCGGCTTCCCGACATCTGCGACATCGGGTGTATCGATGACGTCGTCACCTGAACCTTCGTCCGCGCCGGGCGCGGCTGGTTCCATCTCTTGCTGTTCTTGCGCAGCCTCGATTTGTTTATCGGTCGGTCGCGCGATCGCGGCGACTTCAATCGTATCGCTACGCTTCGGGCGCAACGAAGGAATTTTGTTCCAAGGTATAATGGCAACGACGCCGGCAACAACGACCGAAACACCGATCGCGGTCAGGGACCAGCGCAAAGCCTCTGGCCATTCCTTCCAGGAAGAGTACTTCCGCGAAAGAGAGATCGCGTTTTCAGACTCGCGAACGTGGAAGGCGATGTCCGTGCGGAGCTGAGTTTTTCCGAGCGACTCGGTAAAGACCAAAGCGGCCCGGATGCCTTCGAGAATTTTTTGGCATTCTTTGTCGGTTTTTAAGAATTCGTCGACGGCGGCGCGACGGTCTTCATCCAACCGATCCACGGCGTAGTCGTAAAGCATCTCTTGGCAAAGAAATGGGGTGAGCTTGCGTTTTGTTTTCGCCATCACGCCCCTGCCTTGATGATCGCGCCAAGATGCTTGATGCCTTTGCCAACTCGGTAACGGGTTGTTCCGATCGAAATATTCAAGCCTTCCGCGATGGCTTCGTCGCTGAAACCCAAGACTTTTGAAAGAACGACGGCCACGACTTCATTATCAGCCGTGCCTTTCTGAAACTTCATCCAAGAAGCGATGTCTGTCTTTTCCGGAAGCTGCCACGCGGACGCCGGCATTGTGACCGGTTTATGCTTGGGCAGAAGCTTTCGGTGCTGTTCGTAGAATTTGCGAAGAACGCCGACAAGAGCGCCATCGTCTAAAAAGGCGCTCACATCTCGGGCCGTGCCGAGCTCCGAATGAGAGCCCATCGCACCCTGAGCTGGAGGCGCAACGGCTTTCAGATGAGCCACGGTTTTGTGGGCCGCCTGTAAAGCCACTCGTTCATCCATGAGAGTGAAGAGAAAAAACAGCGCGATCCTTCGCGCCTGCTCGTCGGCGATCATTTCTTTCTTAGTCCGTGCAAAGCTGCTTAAGAAGATCCAACTCGTCGAGAACTTTGCCCGAACCGAGCACGACGCAAGTCAGAGGATCTTCGGCGATCGTCACGGGAAGACCCGTGCGCTCGCGGAGCAAAATATCAAAATTAGCGAGAAGAGCTCCGCCACCTGTGAGCACGATGCCGTTGTCGACGATGTCGGACGCGAGTTCCGGCGGCGTCTTTTCAAGGGCTGTTCGAACCGCATCAACAACTTCGCTCAAAGGATCCATGAGGGCATCGTTCACTTGCGAGCTTGTGATCTCGATTGTTTTCGGAGCACCGGCCACGAGGTCGCGACCTTTGATTTCCATTACGCGCTCTTCTTCAAATGGGTAAGCGTTACCGATTTGAATTTTGATTTTCTCAGCGCTCTGTTCACCGATGAGCAAGTTAAACTGACGACGAACGTAGTTGATGATCGCTTCATCAAACTTATCGCCCGCAACTTTGATCGACTTACAGTAAACAATACCGCCGAGCGAGATAACCGCCACGCCCGTTGTACCACCGCCCATATCGACAACCATGTTGCCGGTCGGCTCGGTGATCGGAAGTCCCGCACCGATCGCGGCCGCCATCGGCTC
>SYLX01000084.1 GCA_005808505.1 Bdellovibrionales bacterium
AATCTCGATTACATGCTGATCGGCTGGATCACCACGGCGACGAACTTAAAATCTTGGCAGGTGGGTGCTTACGATTTGAAGTCGCGAACGGTAAAAGATCTCCACACCTCTTTTGAGTTCACGGAGATGTGGCGACCGCTCGTGACTTCCGCTGGTCGCGGCTACTCGATGCCGGCATCACCTTTCGTAAACTTCTTCCGCTTCCGGAGAGAGCAGCGGATTTCGGGAGTGCGCTTTGATGATCCCATTCGCTACCGTAAAACTTATCAATTCCGCGGTGGGCAACCGGTAGTTGCGAAAGCGATTGAGTGTCGTGGTCAGTCGCGATGGGCAACGTACTCGCGATCGATGAAGCGTGAATCCAATCACGTGCTGCTCGATGATGCGATTGAACTGAAAGTTCCTTCGATTTCGGCTAAGGAAATCCAAAGCGATGAGTTCGCGAAATTTCAGGCGGATTTCTTGGGCTGCATGCACGACGCGGTGATCGTCTTCAAAGACGATCAGACTCCGCAAAAGCGCCCTTAAATATCTTCTTCGAATTCGTGGGCAATGTTGAGGAGCTCTTGGAAAAGCTTGCCCGCGCTCGATTGCAAACTAGCCGGCTTGGTTCGACGAGCTTGCGCCGCTGTTCGCGGTGTTTGGCTCGCGATGAACAAATCGATCGCCGTTTGCATTTCGATCACCGAGCATCCCCGCTTACGCGCTTTCAGAAGCTCATCGATCACGAACTCAGCGCCGTTCCCGGTGATGCGACCGGGACGATTGCGATCTTCGGCGCGTTGAGCGAGCGTTCGCAAGAAGCCAGCGCGCGATCCTTCTCGAGCAACCGTTTTGAGCGTGGCGAGATAAGCTTTTTGGAAGCGATCGATGTTCGAACGCAGCTGACCTTTGAGTCGCTTGTCCGCACGCTTAGCGTGCGTCGATGAGATGAGCTCGAGAATTTCTTCCGCGCGGAAGAGTTGAAGCTTCGTCCAATCCGCTGACTCGCGAAGAATCATCTGCGGGAGTTCGCGCAAAGCCGCACGCATTTTGAAAACCGCCGGGCGGTTCACGCCGTCGGGAAGTCGCTTCAAGCCCGCTTTCGTTTTTGTCTTCTCAAGGACCAAGAACGACGCATAAAGCTCTTCGACGACAGCACGACGCGTGTTCATCAGCTCGGTAACTTGTCTTTCGTCAAAACCGCACTGGCTTAAGAATAGCTCGCGAACGTGATGATCAAACTCGCGGTCGAAGTCTCTGACGCACGAGTGTTTTTCAAACGCTTCCATCGACTTGCGTTTGCCCGTTTCGAGAAAATGCACGAGTTGCGCGAAAACTTGAACGGTGAGTCGCGCTTTTCCGCGCTGTTCATTTAAGTTTGTCGAGAAGCGCTCAACATCGTCGTAACGATATTGATCGTGGCGAAGACCAAACTGACGAATACTTCCGTAGTCGATGATGCCGGCCGTTGCCAGAACATTGTCGCCGTCCCAATCCATCCACGCGAAGATGTAATCGCGCTCCAGGCGAGCTGCGAATCGAGCAAAGCTCAACGCTATTTCGTGCAGCATACGACGATATCGATCGGGGGAATGGGCGGAGAACTTCCACTGCCCATTTTCCACCTGACGACGAATCAAATAGTCAGTGGCTTGCTTGAGTGGCTCAAGGCGGCCTTGCTTCAGGTACAAGAAGAGGTGAGCAGGTCGAATTAAATTTGGAGCCGCGCGCACCCCGATGCCGCAGCCTTTTCCGAGATCGATGACCGTGAGGACACGCTCTGTTTCTAATCCATTCAGATGGAAGATTTCGGAAAGCACGGCCGAGCCAAGGAGTTCGCTGATATCGGCAAGACCGCAGCCGTAACCGAATTCGCTCTCGCCCGTTTTTAGCGGGCGATTCGCTTGCACCGCGCCGGGAGACAGGCAAGTCACACCTGTGCCGCGACTGCTGATGTCCCACGTGACGCCTTTGTGCTGGAGAGTGCCGTTCCAAACACTGCGACCGTCCCCAGACGTACGTCCTTGCTTATTGGCATGCTGAAGCTGCAAGTAACGTGTCGCCATGTAGGGATGATCCTTCATGACGTGTTTAGGGTGTTTGATGCCTTGCTGCAAATCGTATTCGTTCACGATTTGGATCGAGAAGGTCTCTAGAATTTTTGCACTTAATGCGGGAGTCAGTTCGTCTGGATGTTGCGCCGAGATGAGACCCATCTCACGCGCGAGGGCAAAGTTGAAGTAGAGAACTTTGCCGCGCTCAAGCTTTCGCACCGGGTAAGCAACGAAGCCTTCAGCTACGGATTTTTGCCAAGGATGTCGTCCGTCGACGAGATCAAATGCATCGTATGCGTTGGATCTTGCGCGGGCATTGGTTTCTAGCTTAGGTGCTAATCTTTTTGACATCGCGGCGTCTCGTCCCCTCTTAACTCGCCACCGCTCTTAGACGAATCTAAGAAGCTGGTTGTCAAACTCATCGGCAGTTTAACGAGAGACTTAAATCGGGACACCGGCCCCAGACTTTCGTGCAGAAAAGTTTAATAGACGAAGGTCAATCAGCCGAAGTAGTCACTACGCCACCGGTGGCATCAGTGCCGAGCTTGCTTGAATTTCGACGGTTGAAATTGAAGCGAGCTTGAAGGATTCTGTCGGTGAACTTTGGCGGGTCCAGGAGTTCATAGATGATGCGTTTACAGGTCTCGGTTCAAGCTCTCTCCAAGGCTCTTCTTCTTTCAGGAGTTGCTCTACTTGCATCAGGCAACCTCGCTTGCACCGGCGAGAAACCAGGCTCAATGCCTCAGATCAAAGCTCCGGATCGAGAAGGACCAACGAAAGCTCTCGCGACTAAAGGCGAAGCACCGATTTGCTCTCCTGAAGAGATCAATGCCTTCGAGCGCCAAGAGGGTGAAGTCGTCGATTTAGATCGCGAAAGTCTTCCCGCAGGTCTCTTTCTCGCGACGGTTTCAGAGATTCTCGTCGAGAAGCGAAACGAAATGTCGATCAGCCGAATGCTCGTGCGCGAGCAGGTCGGAGCGAAAGCCGCTGAGATTGTTTGTGCAGAAGGCACCGATAAGTTCGGGCAAGATTTCGAGCTCAGCCTCGCGGGCCTCGTGAAATTCGATACAACCGAAAAGCCTCAAGGTTCCGGCTTCACTCTGCGCCAATTTTATCTTTATCAAGACAAAAGCGGTTACGGAGTCGTTCTCTCGAACCCGCGCCTGAATCCCGCAAATGCAGAGCTTAAGAAATTAGTGAAGGGCGTTTTCGCTAATGGCCAGCTCTCTCGATTAAATGAAAATGAGTACGTGCTCCGTTACGCTCGAGAGCGCGACGCCGTTCGCGCCCGTCTTCAGATTCGTCTCGAACTCGTTCGTTAATCTTCTAATCCCAAATCAGCGGAGCTAAGCCTCCGCCCGGCGTTTGCGAGTTGGTCATCTGCCCTTGGTAGATCCTTGCGCAAGCGATCTGGATTTTATCGCGGTAAACGTAAAAGCGAAGATCGTATTTGAAGTCTTCGGCCGGTTCGCCGCGTTTAACTACGGGCGCCGGAACGTATTCCTGCGCAAGAAACTCACCCGCCACAACTCCCGCGAACGCGTTTCGACTCATGGAAGAGCCGCGATACGTAGCTTTGCCGCCGAAGGAACGTTTGGGTTTGAAGAACCACTTCTTGCGCTCTTTCCAGAGTGTATCCGGATCGGCGAAGTCTTTTGTTTCTAGCGTGCGGATGAGGGTCGAAGAGATTGCAGATTTTTGCTCGGAGGTCAGATCCAAAGCTTCAATCGCACCGGGACGAGAGAGTTCAAGTAGGCGCTCTTTATCCGCGAGGAGACGATACTCATGCGGATTCGGCGAGATGCAAGCCGCCCGAGCTAGCTGAGCACTGCGAAGAGCGCGTGTGTTCTCCGTTTCGAAATAAAAATCCGTGTGCCGGTTGTAAACCAAGTCGATGTTTCGATCTTCGTGCTTGAGAGTTCCGTCAGTGAAACTAAAAGTCTTAGCGTCGACGATTTGCGTTTCGATGCCGTTTTTCTCGAAGAGCTCTTTGTAAAAGAGGAATTCGATAAACAATTTCTGTTTTTCAGGATCCTCGTCCGTGATCGCAATCGCTTGCGGGCGTTCGGTAGCGCGAATTTTCGCGAGTTGCCACTCTTCCATGAACGATTTGAAAATCTCACTGCGGAAGCTGGATGAAAATTCGTTTTCGATATTCATCGTTTCGTAAGAGAGCTCCGTAAGCAGACTGAGCGATGCGTTCGTATTAATTTCGATCAGCCGGAGCTTTCCGCCCTCATCGACGTGAAAGTCATAGCTCATCAAAATTGAAGAGTTCCCGGGATCCGGCGCCGTTGGTTCAAGTTCTTCAAGTTTGCGACTGCGTTTGGGAAGTTCGCGTAGAGCGAAGAAAGCGCTTACAATTTCTTCAGCTTCCGCTTTGAGGCGACGCGGAAGTCGAAGTGGCTCCGGACAAAGAAGCAGAGGCGACAAGCGGTTTTTAATCTCAACGGCCTTGGCCGTTTCGGGATACGACTCGCAAGCCTTAGAAATGTAAGCGTCAAAAAACTTTTGATCGAAATTCATAGTGGCACACAGAACGGCATGAAAACGATCCTCCCTCACGCTGGCTAATTCGGACTCGTTCGAGGCACCATAGCAAAATTCCGAAACAGTTGCCATTATGCGCAAGGCACGGCAAACCTTTGATGCTTGGCATCCCGCAAAGGTGCCAGGCACCTTTTGGGGAGTCGAAATGAAGTTGATCTCTTGGAACGTAAACGGAATCCGCGCGGCCTACAAAAAAGGCTTTGTTGAGTTTATCGAGCGGGAAGATCCTGACTATCTGTGCTTGCAGGAAACAAAAGCGCATCCCGAGCAATGCGAGCCGATCCTCTTGAAGCCGGCCGGGCGCAAAAGCTATTGGTCATCGGCGAAGCGAAAAGGTTATTCGGGAACGGCGACGTACGTACGCGACATCCCGCAAGAAGAACCAAAGAAGGTCTCTCACGGCATCGGAATCGAAGAGTACGACTCCGAAGGTCGCTTCGTCGTAACCGAGCACAAAGACTTCACGCTCTACAACATCTACTTCGTCAACGGCGGTTCGGGCCAAGAACGCCATGATTTCAAACAGCGCTTTTTGAAAGATCTCAGCGCGCATCTGAAACCTCTCGTAGATGCGGGCCGCCCGATCATCGTGACGGGTGATTATAATATCGCTCATCGCGAAATTGACATTCACGATCCCGTTCGTCTTGCGGGAGAGAGTGGGTTTCTTCCGGAAGAACGTGCCTGGTTCGATTCGTTCCTTGAACTGGGATTCGTCGATACCTTCCGCCATTTAAATCCGAACGCTCGCGATCGTTACACTTGGTGGTCGTACGTGGAGCGTGGACGCTTAGGGAACCGTGGCTGGCGCATCGATTACTTCTGTGTGACAAAGAACTTGCTCAACCGCGTTCGTCGCGCTGAGGTTCTCGACGGACAAATGGGCTCTGACCACTGTCCGGTGCTTTTAGAACTAAGCGATTGAAGTGTTTGATTGAACTGGCTGATTTTATAAGCGGACGCATGGATAGAGCTTATGAATTGAGTTTACGGGACGAACCAGCGAGGTGAATCGTGCCGATCTTTCTTCTGCTGATCTCTTACTTCTTTCTCGAGATCTATGTGCTCATCAAAATTTGGGGGCACTACGGTTTCATCAACACGGTGTTTGCGCTCATCGCCATCGGAATCCTCGGCGCTGGCTTCGCTCGCAATCAAGGCCGCTACATCTTGAAGCAGCTTCAGCACACGATGGCGCGCGGCCAAGTTCCGACGGATGAAGTTCTCCACGGAGTTATGATCTTCATAGCCGGAATTCTATTTTTGATTCCGGGCTTTGTGAGCGACTTCATCGGCCTCATCTTAGTTTTGCCGGGCTTGCGTCACTTGATGGTCGCAAACGTGCGTCGTCAAATGGCAAACCGCGTGGCGCGCGGAATGAACCAAGGTGGCTTCCGCGTTTTCACGTACGGAATGGGAGGCATGGGCCAGCCTGGATCGCGCCCAGGAACTCGCCAAACGGAACCAGGAGCGCCGCCCGAAGGGTGGATGCGCGACGCTTCGCCAAAAGTGATCGACGTCACACCGCTTTCAGCCGAAACACACGAGAAGCCTGACAAAAAATCTTGATCGCATTTCAGGTCGTCTCAATTTGGCGTCTCACCTTGGGCCGTTCAGGCGGCCGTTCGTGCTAGGCACCTAGACCTTTGTTAGATTGATCTCAATGAGATCACCTCGCGCTTCTCTCCATCAGCTTCCGCTCATGCTGGTCTTGATCGCATTTTCGAGCTTAGCTTCCCTCGAAGCTCGCGCCGAAGCGGTTTGCGTCGTGAAACCAAACGTTTCACTTCGCAAAGAGCCGAAACCCAAAGCCGCGGTCAGCTGGGCGGTGCCTCGCTTCATGCCGCTGATGATCGTCGGTCAACAGGGCAAGTGGGCGAAGGTGCAGGACCTAGAAGGCGAAACGCATTGGGTTCTCCGCAGCAACTTAAGTTCTCGCACAAGCTGCGCCGTCGTCCGGACGAAGACCGCAAAACTTCGCAAAGGTCCCGGACACGATCAACCACCGGCGGACCTTGCTCGCGTAGATAAATATACTCCGTTTAAGAAAGTGGATCGTGACGGGGAGTGGGTGAAAGTCCAAGACGACTTCAACGTGAGCTATTGGGTTCACGAGACGAACATTTGGATTCCGATGAATCGGACTTCCGTCACCTTCTAACTAACTGGCTCACTTGAGTGGGGATAGTTGGCGCACTTTGCCTACGGTTGAGCTTCCACAATCTCGAGATTCTCGCGAAATCCTAGACTGATGTCTGGGCAAAAATCGATTTCATCCCCACACAAGTGAGCCAGTTAGCTGGACGTAGGTTCAGATCCCTGTGGTGAAAGCCATCCCAACGGTTTCTTGATTTCCGGTTTCTGACGAAATCTGTAAGATGACCTCGCTCATGAAACGTGAAGTCTTAAATTGAGACAGCCGTAGAGTCGTCAAATCCACGACTTAGGGCCTGTAAGATAATTTAAGAAATCTACTTGATTTTATATTTGGGCTCGTGTCTAAATATACCAGTTCCAATTTGGCACTGCGTAATGAATGACCAGCTTTGGGGGGAATGCCGTATGGCAGGTGTGGAGTCGAAGCTTCTGCAGGAGTGTAAGAAGCGTCTCTTAACTGCGAAGATGGATATCTTGAACCGCGTAAAAGAAACTCGCCGTGATCTTCACTTCGAAGACAAAGGCGGAGACGAAGCGGATCAAACAGTCCGCGTCCTGGCGGAAGCCGAAACACTGACTCTTCACGAAAGACTCCGCAGTCAGCTTCTGGAAATCGAACTCGCTCTTTCCAGAATCGAAGGCGGCACTTACGGAATCTGCGAAGAAACAGAAGAAGCTATCGAGCACGAGCGTCTTCTCGCGATTCCCTGGACTCGCCTCAGCATCGAAGGAGCTGAGATCCGCGAATCCATCAAAAAGCGCTACGCGCGTTAATTCGCCGATCGAAATCCAAAAGAAAAATCGCCAGGCCTAAAATCCTGGCGATTTGCATCTCGGGAGATGTCTCCCAATCAAAGATCAAACGAAACGCCTACGCTGACGAGCGCGCCTTTATTGTTTGCGCCACCTTCGGTGGTCTCAACGAATCCGTAAAATGCCGTCACGTCGAGGATGAATGCCACTGATTCACCAAGCGGTGCAGTCCCACCGAATCCAACGACGCCCATGAAATCGTATGTCTCAAGTTCCGCGCTTCCTTCAACAACGCTCGCGTTGCCGAAGCCGATGGGTTGAGATTGGCTCACTAAAATCGCCGGCATCACGCCCGCTTTTCCAAAGAAAGAAGCGAGCGGCTTTTCGATGTAATTGTATTTAGCCCAAACGGGAATCGCGACGTAGCCCGCTGTCATTGGCTCAGCGGTGTAGAGCGTTCCGTCCATCGAATTCACTTGCGGGACCATCGCCATGTGCAGGTAGCCAACTCCAGCTTCGCCGCTCAGCGCACCTTGACCGAAACCACCTAAGATCGCGCCGAACATCGGGGTGCCGGGTTTTGTGTTCTCCGCGAGGGTAGGTGGGTCGATCAAGACGCCACCGCCAGCTAGTACGCTCACGCGCACGGAGCTTGGAAACTCGACTCTGTAATCAGAAGTGACTGCAGTTGATGTCATCTGCGCTTTCGCGGAGACAGCGATGATTTGCATCAATGCGATTACGGCCGCGGTCGCGTATTTTAAGCTGAACGGTTTCATCTTCTTCTCCAAGTGCATCTATGGGCGCATCACCGGTGCCGAAAAAAGTTAGACACCTGCAAATAGCGGAGCTCCACAAGGCCGCTCCTTTACCGAAAGAAAGGCAGCCTAACTCGGAAACTCAGTTCACTTGGGTAGATTGCAGCGGTGATGCCACGATCACGGCCGCAGGAAGAGATGTCGATCTTGTTTACACTCAGGTGCAGCGACGGGGTCTAGGACTTAGAGGCCGCTCTTGAGTTCGTCTTCCCATTTTTCCTGGGCAGCTAAGGCGGTGCGAATCTCCTCAGCCTTGATCAAGCGACCTTTGCCCACGCCTGGGCAAAACGCTTTCACTTCTTTCGCCCAAGACTTCGCATTCATCACTTCGGGCCAGAAAGGCCAAGTGCGACATTGCATCGGGCGAGCCTCGTAAACCGAGCAGCGCTTGCCTTCAAGAAAGATGCAGGCGCTTCCTTCGCGATCTTTCGTGTGCCAGACGCCATCGGTTTTCGTGCAGTATTTTTTGGTGAAGGCGGAGCGGGTAAGACCTAAAACTCGCGCCATGTTGGTGCGGTCTTCGCCGGTCAGATAAACGTAGCCAAACTCACCGTGCGAAACGCAGCACTTACCAGAACCTTGGCAGGCGAAACGGACGCCGTCTTCCCACCACGCTGACTTCATCTTTGAAGTTGTCTCCGCTCGCTCACCGGTTTTTTGTTTGGCCATCCGTAGTCCCCCCCCCCTCGAATCCTTGAAGCTTTAAGCGTCGCGCCCGCGTGAAGGATTGAAGCCGTTGGAGACTAACGTCCATCCGCAGAGCTTGAAGAGCAAACGCGCGCCCACGTTGCCATCCCAGTCACTTACGGGCTCTTCTGGCTCGGCAACTTCATTGAGATCGAAGCTTACGATGCGGCGACCACTTTCGACAACCGTGGCGAAGAGGGTGAGGGCTTGATCGAAGCTCAAGCCACCCGGAACAGGAGTACCGGTGCCGGGGCAGAGATCGGGAGTCAGACCGTCGATGTCAAACGAGATGTGCACGTTCTCGGGAAGCTTCGCTACAATATCGTCGCAGATCTTCTGCCAAGAATCGCCGCGGTGCTGGCGGCGCTTGAGGACTTGATCAAAGAAAGTGTGCACGCGCGGATTGCTTTCGATGTACTCGAATTCACCGGGTGAAAAATCGCGAATGCCAACTTGCACCAAGGCTTTGGGTTTTAGTTCTTCCATCACGTTGAACATGATCGAGGCGTGCGAGTGACGATAGCCTTGGTAAGCGTCGCGAAGATCCGCGTGCGCATCGACGTGAAGAATACCGAAATTGCCATCAAACTTTTCGGCAGTAGCGCGAATCAGACCGTAAGGTGTCGAGTGATCGCCACCGATGACGGCCGCAAAGCGCGACTCCGACTGAATCCGCTTCGCTTGTTCGTACACCCACTGGTTCACTTGCTCACTTTTTTTGTTGATCTCGTCTTGTAAGCGAAGAGCTTCTTTGTCGTTATCGATCGATCCGTCTTCGATCGATTCGAGAACCCGCTGCGCTTTCGCTTTGAACTCTTTGTTCCACGCTTCGATCTGTTCAGGCGGATCGATCATGTAATAGCCGTTTTTGTAAACGTCGCCGGTCTCGAGATCGAAGAGATCAACTTGGTGGCTAGCGCGAAGGATCGCGCGAGGACCACGCGAAGCTCCGTCGCCGTAGGAAGTTGTGACTTCCCAAGGAACCGGAATCATCTGCAGAAGACTATTCTCCGCGTTGAACGGAAGTCCAAAAATACCAGAATCAGCTGCAGCGGTGTCATTCGGGTCAAACGTCACGCGTTCCTCCAAGGTTCATAACGATCTTCGAAGCAAAAAGCGGAGCCGAATCTCTACCAGTAGAATGCAGGTATGTCCAAAATTCCTTTGGTTCGGCAAGGGTTTGCTCAACCATTGCCTGCGGAAAGCCACTTGCATCTTCCGAAACGATGTCGGACTGTTAGGGCCTCAAAGAAGCCACTAGGGAATCGGTCGACTCGGCCGATTACCAGAAGATAAAAAAGGGAAACCCATGACCTTGAATCTACGCTCTTCTCTTGCTCTCGCGCTCTTTGCATCGGCGACCGCGCTGTTGCCTAACGTTAGTTCCGCCCAAGCGAAGCCGACCGTAATCGAAGGCGACACGCTGAACATCGGAAATTTGAATGCGCCGAAAAAAGGGGTGTTCAACATCGTCCTCAAGGGTGAGCCGACAACGCTGAATCCAATTACTTCCACGGATCTTTACTCAAGCACTGTTCACGCGTTCACCTGTGACACGATCATGGCCCGCGATCCCGATACGTACGAGTGGATCCCCGGCATCGCCGAGCGAGCTGAAACATCCGCTGACGGAAAAACCATCACCTTCCGCATTCGCAAAGGCGCCACCTTCCACGATGGAAAACCGGTGACGGCCGAGGATATCAAGTTCTCCTACGACGTGATCTTCGATAACAACTACAATGCGGCTCACAAGCGACCCTATTACGAAAACTTCGAAAAAGCGGAAATCGTCGATCCGATGACCGTGAAGTTTACGGTCAAAGAACCTTACTTCCGCAACTTCGATACGCTTGCGGCAACGTATGTTCTTCCCAAGCACATTTACGGCAACGCGGAAGAAGGTAAGAAGAAAAACAAAACCGTCGTTTGCTCGGGTCCTTACAAGTTCGACAAGTACGATCAAGGTCAGAGCATCACGGTGGTTCGTAACAACGAGTGGTACGGCCGCACGCTCCCGCAGTCGAAAGGGGAGTACAACTTCGAACGCGTTCGTTTCCGCTTCATCAAAGACGAAAACATCATTCTCGAGACGCTCAAAAAAGGAGATCTCGATTATTTCGACGACATCACTCCTGAAGCGTTCACGAAAAAAGCCGTAGGCCCGGAGTGGGGAAAGACGGTACAAAAAATCAAAACGCAAAACCTCTCGCCGAAAGATTACGCCTTCATCGGATGGAATCTAAAGCGCCCTCTCTTTAAAGATCGTGAGGTCCGCCACGCACTCACGATGTTGGTGAACCGCGAAGAGATGATCCAAAAGTTCCGCTTCGGAATGTCTCTCCCCGCAACGGGCCCGTGGTATCAGCAGAGTGAGTACGCGGATCCAAGCGTGAAAGCGGTGAAGTTCGATCCTAAAGGTGCCGTTGAGCTTCTGAAAAAAGCAGGTTGGACTGACACGGATAAAGACGGCGTTCTGGATAAAGTCCTCGACGGCAAAAAAACGGATTTCCGCTTCACGCTCCAATACGGAAACAAAGACACCGAGAAATATTGGGTCTTGATCCAAAACGACTTCAAAAAAGTCGGGATTGATCTGCAACTCCAACTTCTCGAGTGGAACGCGTTCGTTAAGAATTTGCAGAATGGTGACTTCGACGCCCTCACGCTCCGTTGGGGTGCTGGTTCCGTGTTGATTGATCCGAAGCAAATCTGGCATTCGGAAAGTGCCGTGAAAGGTGGGTCAAACTTCATCGACTACCGGAATCCCGAAGTCGACAAGCTGATCGATCAGGCGCGCACGGAGTTCGATAAAGAAAAACGGAAGGCGACTCTCCGCAAAGTCTACAAGATGATTGCGGAAGATTATCCGTACGTCTTTCTCTGGAACGACAAAGACATTCTCTACGCGCACTCGAACAAAATCGGAAAGCCGAAAGATACATTTAAATATGATGTCGGTGCAACTTACTGGTGGTCGGCTCAGTAAGCCGATCAGACGACCGGCTGAAGGTCGAGACCCGTGGAGATTTCCATTAGATTTGAGAGTTGATTCGTAAGACCATAGGCCTTGGGGAGCGATCCCTTAGGCCTTTTTGTTTTTGCGCCTGCAGATTAGAAAAGACGAAACAGTATGATCATTTACCTTATTCGCCGCTTCTTCCTAATGATTCCAACCCTTCTTGGAATCACGATCGTGAGCTTCGGGATTATTCAAACAGCGCCCGGTGGCCCAGTTGAGCAAGCCATTCAGAACATTCAAATGGGAGGCGGAGGTTCAGGCTCTGGTGTCTCTCAAGAAGTGATCGACGCTCTCAACAAACAGTATGGTCGCGATAAGCCTATTCATGAACGTTACTTCATCTGGTTGAAGAACATCGTTCGTCTCGATTTTGGTGACAGCTTCAAATACGAAGAGCCGGTCACAAAAGTCATCATCAGTAAATTTCCGGTCTCCCTCACGTTTGGCTTAGTGACTTTCATTCTGACTTACTTGATCTGTATTCCGCTCGGAGTCTTAAAGGCGATTCGGAACGGCTCCGCGTTTGATCGAGTTTCGAGCTTTATCTTGTTTCTCTTTTATTCCATTCCTCCGGTCATGCTTGGGATTTTGCTCTTAGTGTTCTTTGCGAGCACGACGTACTTTGATTGGTTCCCGATCGGCGGCATGACGTCAGATAATTACTCGGAGCTCAGCGCTTTCGGTCAGATCAAAGACCGCATCCACCACATGATTCTTCCTCTCATCTGCTACGTGATCGGAAGCTTCACCTTCCTCACGCTCTTGATGAAGAACACAATGCTCGATGTTGTCCGTCTTGATTATGTGCGAACAGCGCAAGCCAAAGGCTTATCGAGCAAGGTCGTTTATATGAAGCACGCGCTTCGCAATGCTTTGATCCCGATCGTGACGGGGATGAGCGGAATCCTGACGGTCTTCTTCACCGGCTCGATCTTGATCGAAACGGTTTTCAACTTAGACGGGATGGGGCTGCTCAGTTACCAATCTGTTCTTTCGCGTGACTACAACGTTTTGATGGGTCTCATCTTCTTCCAGAGCTTACTTTTCTTGCTGGGACGTCTTCTTACAGATGTCTTGTACGTCATCGTTGACCCAAGGATCGACTTCACATGATCGAGAAAATTTTCAGAAACGAAATCGCGAAGAAACGTTGGCGCCGCTTCCGCGCCAATCGTATGGGGCTTATCTCCGTTTGGCTGTTTTTGATTCTGTCGTTCTTCAGCTTTACAGCGGAAATTTGGGCCAATAGCAAACCGCTAATTCTCAAATATCACGGGCAAACTTATTTCCCGGTGGTGAAGTACTATCATCCCTCTGTTTTCGGTCGCGAAGATATCGCGCAGATGGACTACCGCTCGCTCAAACTCGATGCGGGTGACTACGCCGTTTGGCCGATCATTCGTTGGGATCCGTTTGAACGAAACGAAACGGTAGAGTCGCTCCCATCTCCGCCGACATCGACCAATCTACTCGGGACGGATGAAAGCGGTCGAGACGTGGCAGCCAGATTGCTCTACGGCTTTCGGTACTCAATCGGCTACGCCATCACCGTTTGGCTTTTGTCTTCTCTCGTCGGGATGGTGCTTGGAGCCGCGATGGGATTTTGGGGTGGTTGGCTCGATTTGGTTGGTCAACGGTGGATCGAGATCGTCGAGTCGCTTCCGTACCTCATGATTTTGATCACCCTAGTTTCAATCTTTAAACCAAGCTTGTTCTTACTAGCGCTGCTTACCGTGTTCTTCACCTGGGTCACGGTTTCGATCTACTTCCGAGCGGAGTTCTTGAAACTTCGTAAACGCGAGTTCGTAGAAGCTGCGCGTGCACTCGGCGCAAGTCGGTCGCGATTGATCTTCACGCATATCTTGCCGAACAGCTTAACTCCGTGGATCACAATCAGCCCGTTTCTCGTAGCGGGGAATATCGCGGGACTCGCGGCTCTTGATTTCTTGGGCTTCGGACTTCCCGCGCCAACTCCGAGTTGGGGAGAGCTGCTCAATCAAGCGCACCACCATTTTAGAATCGCCTGGTGGCTTGCCGTGTTCCCTTCGGCAGCTTTGTTCTTTGGTCTCACGCTTATGAATTTGATCGGCGAGGCGGTCCGCGATGCCCTCGACCCGCGAAAGACATAGGCGCCCGAGAGCGTTAACAAATCTCCATAACTACACCGAGTGATTCCCATCACTTAATGCGAGAGGGCGAGGCGTTTCGACTCGCCCTTTTCGTTGTTTTGCTACGAGAGTTTTCCTAAATTTCGGGCGTCTCACTTTGCATCCCATCTTCCGTTCAATTTCGGGGAGTCCGGTATGAAGCTTGTTGCAAAAAGTTTCGTTGGTCTGTCGTTTGTCTCACTCTTGTCTGCTTGCGGATCCTCAACAAGCTCGCCGTCTCCTGACGCAAAGCCACTCCCGCAAGTCTCTTGCTCCGAAATACTCACGTCTTCCGATATCGAAACTTTCGTTTCTGCGCAGTCTGCGCAACACGTTTCAAGTATCCGCGGGCAGCAGCGAGAGGCTTGCTTGCGCGACGACGGATCTGTTGGCGAAGGCTTCCGCAAATTGGAGCTTGGCGCGCCCTTCGTGATCAACGGTACTTACTCCATCCATGATGACGTCGGCGGTTTGCAGCTCGATTTTCCAATTGAAACCAGGCCCGTCGACGAGAGCCTTGTTTCATCGATTCAAGCTGCTGTGAGAAAGAAAGCAAGCGTGACAGAGACGCGGGCGCAATTCGAAACTATGGTTCTGGGCGATCTGCCTGAAGTGCACTTCCAAGTTCTCGATGCTGAAGAACCAATTGAAGACGAGCCAGTCGCAAAAGTTTTACGTCTTTACATCCCATCGAGTCTTCGCGCAGCCTTCTTAAAAAGAGCCCGCGAGTTTCAAGCTGGCTCCAATCAGTTCTCTCTCTACGCGTTTGCAAATCCTGAGACGAGCTCGATCGCGGCGGCGCAAGCCAAAGTCGGAGAGCCTGTATTTCTTGGTCCTGCGAGCACGGTTTCCGTCAGCCATTACTTAAATGATCTCTGGGTCCGGATTCAGCAAACACCCGGAGCTGCAAGTGATCGTGAAATTCCCTTCGCTTGGATGAGTAAAGCGCGCGTTTGGTGGCCGAACCTCAAGCTTCAGCCTTCCGATGCGCAACGTGATTGGGCCTCGGCTTGGCAAGCGGCCAATGGGCTTTGGAATCCACCAACAACACGAACCCACGCGCTCGGCGCGAAAAGCGCAATTGAGGCTTTAAACTTCCTTTTAACGCTTGATCCGAGCCACCCGGCGAAAGCGCAAAAAGAAAAACTCGCACAACTCGCACCATTCGTCGGCGCGCAAGAAGAGCAGCAGTTCAACGAACTCATGGAACTCAATAGCTACGGGCCGACACGTGAAGCTTTGCTTTTTAAAACCGCGGAAAAGCTGAAAGTTCATTGGCCTACGCACAACGAGATCTGGCGCGCGACAAAAGAACTGTGCGCTCAGGCCAAATTCAACGAACAGAAGATCAACAGCGTCTTCACCCTCGCCGAGTGGATGAGAAACTTTGATCCCCAAGGAGCATTTGAGGAAGCCTCACGCCTCGTATTAAAACTCAACCTGACCCACACGCAGGCCGAAGGCTTAAAAGAGTTTTACCGCTTTCTCGTGAGAAACAAAGTCGATCGTACAGTTGCGTATGCTAAATCAATCGAAATCGTTGCCGAGCGCCGCTTAGCCGGATCGCAGTTTGAAGGTTACCGCGCCACTCTTGAAGCTTTACTGCCAACATCGTTCGCGCCCGTTGCCTTCGAGAAGGCTGAAGACTATTCCGTCGCGCGTGCTCTCGAGCTTCGAAAAGTACGGGCTCTCGTTGCCGTCTTTAATTGGATCTATTCGACGGACTCTAAAAACCAAGCCCTCGCGAAGGCCGAAGAATACGTTTTCATCCGTGGACTCGATGCCGAGCGTACGCTTCTTCTCAGAAACGTCGGCGCGTGGTTGAGCAAGACGGATTATAAAAACTGGGCGATTCAGAAAGCTGAAGAATACATCATCGAGAAGCGTCTCAGCGAAGAGCAGATCGGTTCGCTTCGTTCGGCTTATAATTGGTTGATCTACATTTCCACGAAAGCGCTCGCTAAAGCGGAAGAGTACGCCATTGAACGAAAGATTACGCAGTCTCAGATCGAGCAGCTCAGCCAAACCGAATCTTGGTTGAGAACAACTCCTTTTAAAGCACAAGCTCTCGCCAAAGCTGAGCGATACGTTTTTGAACTTCGTCTCTCGCGCCAACAAACAGAATTTTTGGAAATCGCCTACATTTGGATTCGCGACAAGATCGCGATCAGCGAAGCCGTTGCGCGCGTTGAGCGATACGTCATCGAAAAAGGTCTAGATCCGGCGAAGTTTCAGCTGCTGCGCGAAGAGTTCACAAAGGCAAAATCGGCCGGTGAACCTACGCCCTTGGCCAAAGCCGAGAAAGCTGCAAATTTAAACTAAAGAAAGCGCCCGACAAAAGTCGTCACTCGCAGCTAGCCGTCTATTAAGGCGAAAAAGGGAACTGTACACTATCCTCATCGACCTAACGTAAAAGGCTTGAGGTTAATCGATGTCAGTTCCTGATTCGCAGGAAGGTGCGTCCTTTGCTCGGCTCGCGGACTTTATCCGCGAGACTTCGCGTGCGCACCTTGCGCAATTTGCGAAGTTGAAGGCCGCAGCGCTTTCCGAGATCAGCGCGGACCGGCCGGTCCTAGCCCACTGGATCTCGCTTATCCTGATTTCCGGTAAACAAGTTCGCATTACTTTTCGTATTCATTTTCATACGGCGGCCGCACGCGAATTGGCGAGTGGTGCTTTCTCGGCGCCGACGACGAAAGTTTCGAGCGAACAAGCACACGATTTTGCGAAAGAATTCTGCAACTTCTGCGCGGGCCGTATCAAGCATCTGCTGACGGCAAACGGATACGAAGTAGGGATCAGCCTGCCGCTGACGATGCGCGGTTTTGATCAAGTCTTCGAAGAGCCATCGGGTGAGACGTACGCTTTCGAAGACCGGTGGATGATCGTCGGGGACCGGGAAACGATCTTTTGCTCGACGCTCATTGAGTCCGCGAATCCACTCGCGATCACCAAGATCCCGAGCCTCGACGAGACAGGTGAGGTCAGCTTCTTATGAAGGAAACTCTCACGGATCTGCTCGCGACCAATCGGATCGTGAGTCTACTTGAAGCCACGAAAAACTTGGGCGATTCGATTACCGACCATTTGCCCGGAGTTTTCGCCTTTATTGATTCCGATGGTTCGATTCTTCGAGGGAACATCGGGCTCGCCGAAATTCTTAACGTTGATCTAGAGAAACTCGTCGAAAAAAAGTTCTCCGAGATTTTTGAGAATGACAGCTGGTCAGCGTTTCGCCTGTGGCTGGATCAGCTCCGACCTGGCCGCGATGTGATGGAGTTCGAGCTTGCCATTGATCGCGCCGACCGCACGTCGGTTCCTTATCTGTGGGAGCTTGCGCGCATCGAGGTGAGCTCGAAGAGCGCCAATAAAGTGTACTTTCGCGTCGTCGGTCGTGACATCACCGAGTTGCGAGCCAAAGAGCGTAGGCTTTCGGAGATTTACTCAAGTCTCCCGATCGGTCTTTTGACCGTCAACAGTCAGGGTGTGATCGAATCACTTCTCTCTGAGCAAGTAGCAAGCCTCCTCGACCAGGAGCATCTTGTCGGACAAAGCGTTCGCGAAATTCTTTTCGAGCCAGGATGGGGCAAGCTAAGCGACGCTGAGAGAAAAGCGGTTACGTCACTTCTGACGATCTTCGGCAGTGACGTCGACGAGTTCCAAGTCATGAAGGGATTTTTCCCTCAACAGATCTTCATGCCAAACCCAACTTCTCCTCACGGTGGGAAGTGGCTCGGAGTTTCCTATCAGCCACTCGTAAAAAACGAAAAAGTTGAACGGCTCTTTATCAGCCTCGAGGACCGTACGGCCGCCGTTATCGCAAAGGAAGAACGAGACCGAGCCCGCGCACAGGAAGAAGAATCTGTTCGCCGAATCCTTGAAGTAAAAAGATGTCCTTCGAAGCTTGCCCCCTTGATGTATCGAGAACTCGATAACTTCGCTAATCGCATAAACGAACAATTCCGAAAAGGCGATTTGCGCGCAACTCTCAATTTGCTCCACGGATTGAAGGGGAACGCAAGGATGGCGGGCTTTGCTCATCTTGGCGGAGTCGTTCACCATCTTGAGTCCGAGATCGGTAAGGCGAAAGAGCAAACTGGTTTTGAACTCAAAGCTTTTTCCGGAAGTTTCGATCAAATTCAAAACGAGATCTACGAGCTTCGGCGAATGATGATCGCTGTTCACAACGTTCAGTCGAGCAATTCAAACGATCACTTGGCGCGGACACTGCAGAAGCTCTACGCCAAGTTCACGGCCCTCAGCGGGACCGCTCGCGATGCGGGCTCTATCGTAGCACTTGAACGCGCTGATTGGGCGATTCGAAGCACGGGGCGCACGCCGATCAACGAAGTAAAAGACATCATCTCAAGCCAAGTCGAGAGTGCAGCAAAAGAAGCGAAGAAAAAAGCTTCACTCCGTTGGGTTAGCGAAGATCTCAAGCTCGACTCCGATTCGCGCGATCTTTTGATCGAAGCACTTACGCATCTCTCAACCAATGCGGTTGCTCACGGAATCGAAGATCCGGAGGCGCGCAAAGTCGCCGATAAACCCGAAGTCGGCTTGGTCCAAGTGAGCGTTCGCGACGACGGCACTCGTTTGCACGTTCGCTTTGCTGACGATGGGCACGGGATCGATCCCGTTGTGATCAAGCTTGCCGCGCTCAAAAAGGGGCTCGCGACGCAAACTGAGCTCGCGGCGATGGATTCAGAACAGATCATGCAGCTCATTTTTGCGCCTGGTTTTTCGACGGCTTCAACCGTCACGCAGCTCAGCGGTCGGGGTGTCGGGCTTGATGCCGTAGCCTCCGCCGTAAAACGGCTGGGCGGCTCGATTCAGGTTCGCTCGTTCCCAGGAACAGGTAGCGAGTTTCTCTTCTCGTTTATGAAGTCTGGTGTACGCGCAGCTCAGAAAAGCTTCGTGGCTCTTGCCGATTTCCATAAATCTCTTGAAGCGGCAGTAAGCTACCAGCGAGATGAAGAGAAGCTTCAAATTGAAATCGCTAAGCCTCAAGGGCTCTCGCAGCGATCAGGACTTCTTCTGATCGATCGTGCGCAGTCGCTCGTTGCGGTAACAAATTTCTTTGGATCGTTAAGCGAACGGGGAGCGGTGGACGTGCAGCTCGATGTTGGTGAGCGGGGAGAAGTTCGCTACATCGCTTCGACGGCCAAAGATCGACCCAGCCTTGTTCCGAACGAATACGAATGGCTTCGTGAAACGGCTGAGTCTTGGTTGAAAGCGAACTCTGGCTCTTATGCACCTAAAGCTCAGGGTGCTGAGATTTACCTTGGCCGCATCTTTACGGAAGCCGAACTTCCTTGCGTAACCTTCCACGCGGAAGAAGGTCTCGATCAGAACGCATTTGAGACCACGACGGATCTTGCGATGGAACTCGCAGGCATTCTCGGTGTGCAGGTTGAACTACCGGACGAACACAACGGCCGAGCGGACGCGATCGCGATTCTCATCGTGAAAGGAAAGCGGCCCAACGCTCGCCAACTCCAGATTCCGGTTGGCGCAACGACGGGTGAAATCAAAGACGTCATCATCAGCGCCATCGACCGAATCCTTGGACTTTGATCGTTCGCAAAGGCCAAAAAAAAGGGGCTCTTTCGAGCCCCTTTTTAGAATCAAATTTATTCCGGATCTTCGAGGTAAGTGTAGCCTGAAAGGCCTTCCTCGTAGTGACGCATGAGAAGCTTCGCTTCTTGCTTCGAGATCGTTCCGCGAAGGATCGACTCTTCCGAAGCTTTGCGAATGCTTTCGATCAGCTCTGGGCGATTGTACTGAACGTAGCTCAGAACTTCCGTGACCGTGTCACCTTCCACTACGTGATCAACCGTGTAACCAGAGCTTGTCACCGTGATGTGAACGGCGTCGGTGTCACCAAAGAGGTTGTGCAAATCGCCCAAGATCTCTTGGTAAGCGCCAACGAGGAAGACGCCCATGTAGTAGGGATCTTTTTCGTTCAGCTCGTGAACTTCGAGGGCCGTTTTCTTATCCGTCTGGTGCGTACCACCTGAATCGATGAACTGGCCGATCTTACCGTCAGAATCGCATGTCATATCGACGAGGATCGCGCGACGAGTGGGCTTTTCGTTCAAGCGATGAATCGGGAGGACGGGGAAGAGTTGTCCCACCGCCCACGAGTCAGGCATCGACTGGAAGACGGAGAAGTTACAGAAGTAGGTATCCGAGAGAAGCTCGCGCAGAGTCTCGGCGAGATCTTGCGAGTCTTCCATGTTGCGCGTGATCTTTTCCATCTTCGTCAAGATCACCCAGCAAAGGTTCTCGGCCTTCGCGCGTTGCTCAAGGCTCAAGATGCCGAACGTGAAGAGTTGAAGGATCGTTTCCTTCGCGTGCATGACGTCGTGGTAGAACTCGTGGATGTTATTCTCGTTTACCTTCTCGTAGATGTAAGCGAGATCCTGAACCACGCGGTGATCGTCTTTCGACAACGATGTTGCGGGCTCTTTCTTTTGAACTTCGTTGATGCCGAGAACGTTGAAGATCAAAGCCGAGTGATGCGCAACCAGCGCACGACCAGCTTCGGTCACGATTGTCGGGTGCGGAACGTTCTTCTCGTCACAAACGCTTTGAATAAGCGACACGACGTCGTTCGCGTACTCTTGCTCCGTGTAGTTGATCGAACTGTCGGAAGATCCCGAGCCATCGTAATCGACGCCGAGACCGCCGCCTACGTCGATGTACTTCAAACGCGCGCCCATCGAATAGAGTTCTGTATAGAAGCGCGTTCCTTCTTTGAGGCTTCCTTTAACCGACGAGATCGACGAGATCTGGCTGCCGATGTGGTAGTGGAGAAGCTCAAGGCTATCGAGCATGTTTTCTTTTTTGAGAAGCTCAACGCAGTCGACGATTTCAAGCGGAGTCAGACCGAACTTCGAGCGATCGCCAGAAGAGTCGATCCACTTTCCCGAGCCTTTCGTGAAGAGCTTTGCGCGCAAACCGATCTTGGCGTGCGTGTTAAACTTCTTCGCGGCTTCGATGATCATCGGAAGCTCAGACATCCGGTCAACGACGATGATCGTGTTGCGGCCGAGCTTCTGCGAGAGCAAAGCTGTTTCGATGTACTCTTGATCTTTAAAGCCGTTACAGATGATGAGCGCGTCTTGCGTGTTCATCATCGCGAGAACGACGAGAAGTTCAGGTTTTGATCCGCACTCAAGACCGAGGCGCGCGTGGTGACCGAACTTCACGAGTTCTTCCACCAAGTGGCGCTGCTGGTTGACCTTGATTGGATAAACGCCCTGATAGCGGCCTTTGTAGCCGTTATCTTCGATCGCTTTTACGAACACGTTGTTCAAAAGCTCGATGCGCGATTTTGTGATGTCGGGAAAACGAATGAGCATCGGGACTTGGATACCGCGCTCTTGGAGATCTTGCGTAAGTTCGAGAAGGTCAACTTTTGCGCCTTCAGCTCCGTGGGGAGTGACGACGATATTGCCTTTTTCGTTGATGTCGAAGAAGCCGGAGCCCCATCCATCAACGCGGTAGAGTGACTTGCTGTCTTCAGTCGTCCAACCGGCGTCATCACCGGAACCGACGGGGTGATGGCTCGTCTGATGACTAGTCGTCTGAGCATGAAGGTTTGTAACTGAACTTGGATTCGTGCCGGCTCCTGCCGATGCGGAACCAGAACGCGTGCTGCTAACAGAACCTCGTGCTTCGTACTCTGCCACTTCTCGCCAACCCCCCAAAAAGAGAATCGATAAATAAAACGTCGAAAATCTAAACGAGATCTGGGGTTGTATACCCAGTAGGCCGTGCGACCTAGAATTTGCTCGCGTCAGGGGGGTCGATTAGTCTCCGCCGATCCTTTTGGCCTTCGGAGCTTGCTCCAAGAAGCCGTCGGCGGAGAATGCGCGATCAACCTTTGACGATCAGATTCAAAATGCGTCCGGCCTTGTAGATCACCTTGTCGATCGGTTTGCCGCCAAGAGCGTTGCGCACAGACTCGAGAGCCTGCGCCGCCTGAACCGCATCGGCTTCGGCAGCGTCTTTGGCAAGCTCGATGGTGCCCCGCGACTTTCCGTTGACCTGCACACCTATAGTGACCACGGAGTCCACTGTCAAATTCGAATCAAAACTCGGCCAAGGTGCCAGCGCGACGAAAGTTTTTCCATCCTTGTTCTCACCCATGAGCGACCAAAGTTCTTCACTCAAGTGGGGCGCAAACGGCGAGAGAATCTGCACGAGCGGCTTCAAAACTTTACGAGGGCGCTGACCCGATTTGTAGACTTCGTTCAGCAAGATCATCATCGCCGAGATAGCTGTGTTAAAGCCGAGGACTTCGATGTCTTCGCCGACCTTCTTGATCGTTTTGTGTAAGAGGCGGTTGAGCTCATCCGACGGTTCTGAATCGTCGACTTGGAGTTGGCCGTTGTCGTCTGTGCAAATTCTCCAAACTCGATCCAAGAAGCGGCTGACGCCATCGATGCCCGATTCAGCCCAGGGCTTGTCGCGATCCATTGGTCCCATGAACAAGATGAAGCAGCGAAGAGCGTCGGCTCCGTACTTTTCCTTCATCTCGTCGGGATTCACGACGTTGCCGCGGGACTTCGACATCTTCTCGCCGTCGGCACCCAAGATCATCCCTTGGTGAGCCAACTTTTGGAACGGCTCTTCGTGGCTCACGAGACCCACATCGAAGAGAACCTTTTGCCAGAAACGAGCGTAGAGCAAATGCCCGACCGTGTGCTCGGGACCACCAACGTAGAGATCGACGGGAAGCCAGTACTTCTGCTTCTCAAAAGAAACCGGTTCGCGATCGTTGTTCGGATCGGCGTAACGTAAAAAGTACCAGCTCGAGCCCGCAGATCCCGGCATCGTGTCGGTCTCACGCGCGCCGATCTCGCCAGAGCTACTGTCTTGGTAGCGCATCCAATCCTTATCGCGAGCAAGGGGAGCTTCACCTTTTTCGGTTGGCTCGTAGTCCGCAACTTTCGGGAGGAGAACCGGAAGCTCGTTTAAAGGAACAGCTTTCATCCCAGCTTGCGGGAAGTGGACGACAGGGAAAGGTTCGCCCCAGTAGCGTTGACGGCTAAAGAGCCAGTCGCGCAGTTTATATTCTACACGACGTTGACCGAGTTTTTTCTCCTCGAGATGACGGATCATGCGCTCGATCGCCTGAGGCTTCGAGAGTCCGTTGAGAAAATCCGAATTCACAAGTGAGCCGTCGCCTTCAAAAGGAAGTGGATCTTCACTCTGCAAGACCCTCACGATCGGAAGTTTGAACTTCTCGGCGAACTCAAAGTCGCGACCATCGTGACCAGGTACGGCCATGATTGCGCCGGTTCCGTAATCCATCAGAACGTAATCGGCCGTCCAGATCGGAATCGGCTCGTTGGTGATCGGGTGATGCGCGTAGGCTCCGGTGAAAACACCTGTTTTGTCGGTCGCTGCTTTGCGATCGACTTCGAGTTTGCGTGAAGCTTGCTCGATGTAGTTTTCAACGGTCGAGCGTTGACCCGAGCTTGCGATCTTCAGAGTCAACGGATGTTCAGGTGCGATCACCATGAAGGTTGCGCCGAATAAAGTATCGGGACGAGTCGTGAAGATTTCGAGCTGCTCACCCGGGAAGCCCTGAACGTTGAACAAGACCGAAGCGCCCTCGCTTTTTCCGATCCAGTTTCGTTGAGCTTCTTTCGTGCGTTGAGGCCAGTCGACTTTGTCGAGATCATTGAGCAAGCGTTCAGCGTACGCCGTAATCTTGAGCATCCACTGCTTCATCGGCATGCGCACGACGGGATGTCCACCGCGTTCACTTTTCCCGTCGACGACTTCTTCGTTCGCGAGAACCGTGCGCAAAGCAGGGCACCAATTCACCGGAACTTCTTTTTGGTAAGCGAGTCCGCGTTCAAAGAGCTTAGTGAAAATGAACTGCGTCCACTTGTAGTACTTCGGATCGGCCGTGGAAATTTCGCGGCTCCAGTCGAAGCTGAATCCGAAAGATTTCAACGTACGACGGAAACTTTCGATCGCTTTATCGGTCGTGATGGCCGGGTGAACTCCGGTTTGGATCGCGTATTGCTCCGCCGGCAATCCGAACGCGTCGTAGCCCATTGGATGAAGAACGTTGAATCCCTTGTTGCGCTTGTAGCGCGAGATCACGTCGGTGGGCGTATAAGAAGCCATGTGCCCGATGTGCAGGCCCGCGCCTGAAGGGTAGGGGAACATGTCGAGTGCGTAGAACTTCGGTTTCGAAGTCTCTGCCGAAATATCGTCGGCCGCTTTGAAGGCGCCGGCTTCTTCCCACTTTTTCTGCCAATTCGAGTCGATCTTTTTATGGTCGTAAAACATACGGATTCACCGATCAATCGTTGTTGGGTGTCAGAGATTGGAACCGTAAAAAACCAGCTCAACCTCGATTCAAGGGTTTCGGAGCGCAGTTTAACCACGGGTCCGGAGCGTGTCATCCGAAAGTCTAGATTCCGGCCTGCCCAAAAGGCGAAGACTGTGCGGCGAGAGGAGAACTGGTCTCGGGCCTCGCTCCGCGAGCCGCTAATATGAGATGAAGTTATGCGAGTCGCTAAAAAGTCATCTGAACAACTCATTCTCACCGTCGACGACGATCAGGATAACCTGACGCTCGTGGCGCGCACTTTGGAGCACGAAGGCTACAAAGTTCTTCGCGCGGGTACGGGTGAAGAAGCGTTGGAGAAGATGAAAACAGCGTCGCCTGATCTTGTTCTTCTCGACGTGAATATGCCGGGAATGGGCGGGATCGAAGCTTTGAAACGCATTCGCGCCAACCAATCCCAAGCCGAAGAGACACACACATCGGTGATCATCGTGAGCGCGCGCAGCGACACGGACGACATCGTTCGCGGTCTTGACACGGGTGCAGACGATTACGTCTGCAAACCGTTTGATCCTTGGGAGCTTTTGGCCCGCGTTCGTGCGCAGCTAAGAATCAAAGATCTTACGGATCGGTTAGCCGAAGCTAACGAGCGACTGCAAGAACTCGTCGACATCGACGATCTTACGGGCCTCTTCAACATGCGGTCGGTTTACCAGAAGCTCGATCTCGAGATTGGCCGAGCTAAGCGTTACAACCGCGCCGTTGCCGTCATCATGATGGACATGGACGAATTCAAAGACGTGAATGACTCTCATGACCACCTTTTCGGGAGCTTTGTTCTCTCGGAAGTCGGAAAGATCATCCGCGGAAACATCCGCAACGTCGACTTTGCGGCCCGCTACGGCGGCGATGAGTTTTTGATCGCGCTTTCGGAGACGACGGTAGAAGGCGCGGCCCTCTTCGCCGAGCGTCTGCGCAAAGTTATCGGTGCCTATCTCTTCTCTAAGGACGGCTATTCGATGAATTTGACCGCAAGTATCGGCGTTGCGGTCGTACAGCCGACACTCCAAGCGATCGACGCAAAAACCCTCGTACGATACGCGGACCATGCGATGTACGACTCCAAACATTCGGGCAAAAACTGCGTCAGAACGTTTGATATGTCCTCGCTTTCCCTGCGCAAAACGAGCTGAGAAAACAAGCTGGCGCGAGTTTTCCAAACGGTGTAGTTTCCTCGCATGACACCGCCGGAATCCATTGCTCAACCCACTCCTCTACCATCAGGCTTCGCGACGACTCCTGAAGACGATGCACTGGCGAGACGAGCCACTTACCTCTCGCTTGGCGTGAGCGTAGCGCTCCTCGCTTTTAAATTTTGGGGCTACCGGGTTACTCAGTCGCAAGCTGTTTTCTCCGACGCGATGGAGACGATCGTCAATGTCGTCGCCGCTGGTCTTGCGATGGTAGTACTTGCGATCGCGTTCAAGCCTGCCGATAAAGAACACCCTTATGGTCACGGGAAAGTCGAATTTTTTTCCGCTGCTTTTGAAGGTGGTTTGATCGCCTTTGCTTCGGTCATGATTTGCGTGGAGGCCGTGCAGTCGCTTATCCGTGGGAGCGAAGTCAAATCGATCGGTTTGGGCTTAGCGGTCACGATCGCGGCGGGCTTAGTCAACGCAGGCCTTGGCCTTTATCTTTTGCGCTCCGGTCGCAAACATAAGTCGGCCACGCTTGAAGCTAGTGGACAACACGTCCTTTCGGATTTTTGGACAAGTGCCGGAGTTGCAATCGGACTCATCCTCGTGAAGGCAACCGGCTACGTTTGGATCGATTCGCTCGCCGCTTTGCTCGTAGGTCTTTTATTGGGTTGGACAGGCATGCGCCTCGTTCGCCGCTCCATCGGCGGCCTTTTGGATGAAGAAGATCAAAGTGTTCTGAGGGATCTTCTCAACATCGTTGGCCGCGAACGACCTACCGGCATCATTCAGCTCCATCATCTTCGCGTGATCCGCTCGGGACGCTATCATCATATTGATGCTCATTGTGTCGTCCCCGAGTTCTGGGACGTGGCCGAAGCTCATGCCCACACGGACGCTTTCGAAGCTAGGCTGATGAAGGATTACCCTTACCCAGGAGAGCTGCACCTGCATGTAGATCCCTGTCGTCGAGCGTATTGTAGGGTTTGCGATGCTCCGGATTGTCCGATCCGACGCCAGCCCTTTGAGCATCAGCGACAGTTGTCGCTTGAGGAGATGACGAATCCTGAAGAGCCAATGCAGTTCAAGCGCGAGTTAGTGTGATTCTTTTCCCACACCAGCTCTGAGAAGCGCTGCGTTTTTGAGCACTGCTGCCTCAAAAATCTTTATGAGAAATCGTCCTTTGCTGATTTTTCATTTAGCTAGAAGCGGTCTTTTCGGATATGACCAATGCTTCGTTTTTGTTTTACGTCGCACGAATCAACCGCGCGTATTTTACGTTTTTTAAGGAGTCGGACATGTTCCGTTTTACATACGCTTTCCTCGCACTCGCTACAGCTTTCGCACTCAATGGCTGCTCGCAGTGCTCGAACCCGAACACTGAAACTCCCGCTGGCGCGCCCCCGGCACCCCCGGCTGAAGCTCCTGCAGCAACTCCTGCAGCTGACACAATGGCACCTGCTGCAACTCCTGACGCTGCTGCAGCTCCCGCTGCTGGCGCAGACGCAGCTGCTACTCCCGCTGCTCAGTAAGCTCGGGATTCAGAAACGGAAAATACAATAGGCGCTCATCACTGAGCGCCTTTTTGTTTTTTGATGCGGACTCAAACGGCTCAATTAAGAAGCGAGCTTAAGTCTTGCTGACGGTGAGCATCTTCACCACTTCTTCGATGTGCTCTGTTTCGGAGCGGATCATCTCGCGCACGAGTTCTTCAAGAGCAATGTTGTCTTCGCACAGCGGAAGAATCTCTTTGTACATCTCAATGGCTTGTTGTTCGAACTGGAGGCTCTCTTTCAGGATCTCGAGCACTTGATGCGTTGTCGTTTCGGGAACTGAAGAAACTTTCAGTGAAGGATGGCCGCCCAAAGAAGTGATCTTCTCACCGATCGTCGAAGCGTGAGCGTAGGCTTCGTTTGCTTGCTCGTGGAACCACTTCACAATAGGAATCCGGTTCGGACCCGTGATCATAAGCGCATAGTGGAGGTAACGGACCACGCCCGAGATTTCCATTTCCAAAATCTTGTTCAGCTTTTCCACGATCTTCTTGTTGTCTGCCATTTGTTGACCTCCCTTGAGATGATAATCTTGAACCAGTTCGTACTTGAGTTCGACTAAATTCCGCCCGCTGCACCTTCGCCACGCGCGTCCGCCGCGCCGGAAAGTAATCCTTCCGGTGAAAGGCGAACGCCGTAAACTTTCGCGGTGCTGCCAGTCTCAATTTTATGACCACGAGCCCGCAAAGCTTCAATCGTTTCCGGCGGTAAGCGCATCGCATCCGTTTTTACCGTGTTGGGTAAAAATTGGTGATGTACGCGAGGCGCTTGGATCGCTTGATCGATATCAAACGGCTGCGTGAGCGAGCGATGCAGCACTTGCATCACCGCGCTGATGATCCGAGGTCCACCCGGAGACCCGACGGCAAGAATCGTCCGTCCTTCTTTCTCCACGATCGTAGGGCTCATGCTCGAAAGGGGGCGAGCGCGAGCTTGAACACGATTCGTCTCGCCCTGAATTAAACCAAACATATTTGGTTGACCCGGTCTCGTCGTGAAGTCGTCCATTTCGTTGTTGAGCGCAATCCCCGAGCGGGGAGTGACGACACCTGAACCGTAGCCACCGTTGAGAGTCACGGTGAATGCGACTGCGTTTCCTTTGGCATCCATCACAGAGAAGTGGGTCGTTTGCTCTTTCTCGAACGAAATCTCACGTAGAGGTTCGACATCGAGTGCTTTGTCCATCTTCACCTTGGCCGCAAGACTTGCGAGATATTTTTCACTTAGGAGCTCTTCCATCGGATTTTTTGAGAAATCTGGATCACCGAGAAGTGTACGCCCACGGTAGCTGAGCTTCATGATCTCGATCAAAAGATGCAGCTCATCGACCGAGAGAGGCGCTTTCTCCGAAAGCTTCAAACGCGTCATGAGTTGAACGGCCTGAGCGATGATCAGTCCGCCGCTGCTCGGAGGCGGCATCAGATAAAGACGGTGGCCAGCGTAATCCGCCTTGATCGGATCCATCCAGCGGACGCGGTAGTTCTTGAGATCTTCCACCGTGATGACGCCGCCGTTTTTCTGAACGATGTCGGAGAGTTCTTTCGCAACTTCGCCCTCGTAGAAAGCGCGGGGACCTTGCTTTTGGAGCGACTTCATAAAGCGCGCAAGGCCTGGCTGCTTAAGAACTTCGCCGGGCTTAAGCGAGGTTCCGGCTTTAGAAAAGATCGCTTTTCCCTCGGGATTAAACCGTTTCATCGTGAACTCGGTTTCTTCGACCCATTCACCGCTCACGCGAAAGCCTTTTTCGGCGAGTGCGATGGCTTCGGGAAAAAGTTGCGCCCACTTGAGCTTGCCGTATTTTTCATGAAGCGCCCAAAGCCCAGCCGGAACTCCAGGTACGCCCACCGCAAGGCCACCCGTAATGGAGGCATCCTTAGCTTTGTCTTTGTAGAGATCTGGATGAGCTTTCCCAGGAGCCATTTCGCGAAAGTCGATCGCTTTGACTTCGGAGTTCATTTTCACGATCGCAAACCCACCGCCGCCAAAGGCCGCGTAGTAAGGATGCGTGACCGCTAGGCTTAGAGCTACCGCAACGGCAACGTCCACGGTGTTTCCGCCTCTGAGGTGAATCGCGCGTCCGACCTCAATGGCGTGTGGTGAGGGGCCCGCTACCATGATCTGGTGGCCCTCGGCCGGAACGGCATGGCCCTTAATGGGTAGAATTCCAACTAATCCAGCGAGAATGACCGAGTAAATCCGCCTGTTTCCGAGCATGCGAGCTTCCCCCTTTTTGCCACCCCGAAAGCACAACTTGGTTTGATGAAGTTTTCAATCTCAAAGAGACGGTTGGCATTGAGCGGCGCTTTTGGTAAGTCCCGGTCTTCCTTGCAAAAAACTTACGAACGAGGGGTTAGCCGTGAACTTCGCGGAAGAAAAACCAACGCTTGAAAACGCGGACGCACAACCTGTGACCGAGGACCCCAAAACTGGTTCGGATCGCTCGCGTCGAACACCGCGCATGGCCCTCACTCGCGATCTCCGTCGCCCGACGGAATACGTTACCCTCATGAACGGGGAGTACAGCGAGTGGGCACTCAATGAAGAGCGCGCACCCAAAAACCGCGGCCAATGGCGCACGAATGTTTTCAAAGTCGGCGCTGATCACCCGCTCGATCTCGAGATCGGCACCGGCAACGGCTACCACTTCGCTCACTTGGCAGAAAAATCTCCCGAGCGCGCTCTCGTCGGTCTCGAACTAAAGTTCAAGCCGCTCATCCAGTCGATTCGCCGCGCCCTTCGCACGGGCGCTAAAAACGCGCGGATCGCGCGCTATGATGCGAACCTTCTCGAACATCTCTTCGGACCAGAAGAACTCAACAACGTTTATATTCATCACCCGGATCCGTGGCCCAAAGAACGTCAGTGGAAGCATCGTTTGATTCAATCCGACTTCCTCGTCGTCCTTCACGGACTGATGAAGCCGGGTTCGTTCGTCGATTTCAAAACGGACTCGCGAGAATACTTCGAATGGGCCATCGAGCGGTTTAAGACTTCGCCGTTTCAGGTTACGCGCGAGAGCTGGGACTTGCACCGCTCCGAATGGCAATCAGAAAACTTCGTCACGCACTTCGAGACGATTTTCTTGAGCAAAGGCCAGCCGATTCACTACGCTCGGCTGGTGAAGAGTTAATCAACGGTTACAGCGTCAACTTTGTGCCGGCTGTCCAACATGTTCCGAAGGCGCCCATGGGCATTGGTTCATCAATGATCGACGAAGGTGCCTCATCTGATCCTTGAGCTGCTATCCAAAGGGGATTGGAAATCCATCCCTGTTTGAATTGAAAGTACCAATTACGATTGTCTACAGTCACGGCTTCGCGTGGTGAAGCCACGTTGGGTTTGAGCGCGTTCCAGTTGATCAAGCGCTCGACTTCGAACCCGGAACTGAATTCGTAATGAAAGCCCGTGAAGCCAGTTGTTTTTTTCGGGTCGTAACTTTCGGCATCACCAGGAAACCAGCATGTGAGATCGTTGTCGAAGATCGCGGTCACCTTTGCAGTTTTACCTGGTGCAATCTCTAAAACTTCGTCGGCCGCTTGTTCGGAGGAAAATCCTTCCTTACGCCACTGTATGTTCGTGGAAAAGGTACTTCGAATATAGGCCTGTCCTTGCTGATGTTGAACGTATGAAATTTTAGCGGTTGCTAGTTGTTTTAGAGGGAGCCGGATCGCCGCGTGGACATCTGATCGATTTGCAATTTCGATCGTCATGAGGCTCGTTTCATTTAAAGGACCTACCTTCAGGAAAGTGCCGTCAGATTGCATAGGATAATGAACCTTTACAGAAATCGCCGGAACCGGGAACCGTACCAGTTGGGCGTAAGTAGGGTACTCAGAAGTTAAGCCGGCCTCTTCTTGAATTTTGAAGAGGGTACGACATCTCTGCTGCGGCTGAACTTGCCTTGGATCGAATGTAGAAAGCGTAGTGAGAGAGGCTTCCTCGCCGTTCGAGTAAAGCGCCCCTAAATAAAGATCATTTATGATCGTTTTGATATTTTGACCTGGTGTAACTTTTCTTGTGTTCTGAAAGTTCTCGCAGATAAGTTTCAAGCCGACAGTGTTTTTGTCGAGTACTCGGTTTGGGATATAAGCTTCGAAGGCTGACTGTATCTGTTCGGGGCGACTGTCTTGCCACTGGGTGGTCGAGGGAAGTACGGATCCAATCGCGATCGATTCAAGGTTGCTTACAAAAACCGTAGCTCCGAACTTGTGTGTCGAGCCCAAACGGTTCGTAGCTTTCGCGGTGAGCGTACAGGGAATTGGACTGTCCGGATAATCGAGTTGATTGAGCAAGTGCTCAGGCAAAATCGTATGGAGTTTGAAGGAGTTTCTCCCTTCCATGTCGATCAATTTGGTAACTGCTCCGATCGCGGTTTTACATGTCATATCCATTGCGAATCGGACGCCTTCAAAATCTCGAGAATCCTGCTGGAAACTGATTTCAGCCGAAACATCGACGGGTTCCGCAAGCGTTTCGAGTAAGGGTCGTGCCTGACTACTTCCTATTACGTAGGGTGTAGACAGCTTCCACGGATCCGGAATCCGTTCCACGTTCGAGGTGCGTTCGGTTTGAGTACAAGAAATGAGTCCGAAAATCGGAACTAAGACGGACAAGAGTGCGTTCGTTTGCGCTTTCATTAGCGTTCCCTCCAATTGCCCGGAGGAAAAGCAAGTGACGGGCCGACCTCAGCTCACCAATAACCGGCGTCGACCGTCACGTCGCCTTCGACCGTGACTTGGCAGCTGATTCTGTAGTTGCGTTCGATCTGGTGGCGGTCGCGCAGAAACTTTTCGAGATCGTTTTCTTTACTTAGGTTCCGATTTCCTTCAACGACCTCGACCCGGCACTTGGCGCAAACCCCGTCGCCCCGGCAGGAAGAAGCGACAGGGATTCCTTGTCCGAGCAGGGCCTGCATCAGATTCGTTCCGGCGGGAACTTCGATCTCGGGGCGTGGTTTGCGGAAGCGGATGAGGGGCATACTCTTACCCTACCATAACTGGCCTACTACATTGCGGATGGGATTGCGGTTTTACGAGGGTAAAGGGGAGCTGGGTTTTAAGAATCTTGGCTTTTTTCAGGTGTTTCCCTACGGTGGACGGGCGGGTTATCCGCAATTAAGTGTCCCAGTTGGGTTGGTGCAAGGGGCTATTGTTTGTCCTTCGCCCCGCCCTCAGCTAGACTGGCCCCCTTCAAATCGCAAGGAACGAAATCATGAGCGCAGAACAAAAAGTCGAAAAGGTCATCATCATCGGCTCGGGCCCAGCCGGATACACTGCCGCGATCTACACGTCGCGCGCGTTGCTCCAACCTTTAATGTTCGAAGGCGAAGAAGCCGGCGGCCAGCTCATGATCACGAGCGATGTCGAAAACTTCCCGGGGTTCCCCAACGCGGTTACCGGACCCGAACTCATGGACCAGATGCGCGGCCAGGCCGAGCGCTTCGGAACAAAGTTCGTCCGCCGGAACGTAACGAAAGTCGACTTCTCCGCACGCCCGTTCAAAGTCTGGGACGGCGATCATCTTCACCTCGCACATTCCGTGATCATCTGCACGGGTGCTTCGGCGAAGTACTTGGGCTTGCCCTCTGAAAAAGCCTTCTACAATCGCGGTGTTTCGGCGTGCGCGACTTGCGACGGCGCTTTCTTCCGCAACATGGAAGTCGCCGTTGTCGGCGGCGGCGATACCGCGATGGAAGAAGCGAACTTCCTCACGCGTTTCGCGTCGAAGGTCTATATCCTTCATCGTCGCGATTCCTTCCGCGCATCGAAAATCATGGCGGAGAAAGCCATCAACAATCCGAAAATCCAGGTCATGTGGAATACGGTCGTTGAAGAGATCGTGGGCGATAAGTTCGTAACCGGTCTTAAGATCCGTAACATCGTGGAAGAAAAAGCTAGCGAGCTTCCAGTCCAAGGACTGTTCCTAGCCATTGGCCACAAACCGAATACGGAACTCTTTAAGGGCATGCTCGATCTGGACGAAACAGGGTATATTAAAACGATGCCGCATTCGAGCTACACTACGATCGACGGCGTTTTCGCTGCGGGTGACGTACAAGATCACGTCTATCGCCAAGCGATCACGGCGGCAGGTTCCGGTTGCATGGCTGCAATCGACGCTGAACGCTGGCTCGAAACTAAAGGTCTCTAAAGCAAAACGCTTAAGCAAACGGATGAGGGATAGGGATGTCCAAGCCGAAGATCAATACGCGGGATCTCGTAACCCGTATCGAGAAGATCACGAAAGAACGGATGACCAAAGAGTCGGTCGTCGACTTGGGATCGTTCCGTGAGTTGAAGAAGAAAGAAACACCGCGAACGATCCTCGTGATCGAAGATGACGAGACGATGCGCAATGCGATCAAGCGCATCTTTGAAGCCGACGGCATGCAGGTCAAAACGGCGGCCGACGGAACTCAGCTCTCGGTTGTTCTCGACGACAATCCGATCGATCTCATCATCCTTGATATCGGACTTCCGTGGATCAATGGTCTAGAACTCGCAAAGCTGCTCAAAGAGCATGAAGATCTCAAGCACATCCCATTGATCTTCGTGAGCGGAAAAACGAGCGAGTTCGACGTGAAGCGCGGCTTCGAAGCGGGCGCTGATGACTACATCAAAAAGCCCTTCGATATCGACAAGATCAAAAAGACCGTCCACACGCTTTTGAAACTCAATAAATAAGTTCTGATTAGGGCCCGCCGCCAGGCTGGCCCTGCGTTTGCGCGGGCTTGAGTTCTAAGCGAATCGTCCCGCCGAACTCCCGCACCATCCAAGGCGCCGAAAAGGCGATCAAGTTTGGACCAACGTTCATCCTAACCTCGGACCCCATGTTGGCATCAAAGCCGACTTGCTGAGGCGCAATCCCAACATCGGCCATCAGCCTCAGCATCGCCGCTTTTTCTGCATTCAAATCAACATTCGCCTGAGCATTGGCCGGCTGGTTCGCACGACGTTCGATCTCAGTGCAAATCGACTGGATGCGGGGATCATCGGAAAGACCTTCATCCAGTGCGACAACTTTCGTGAGAATCCAGAGGTGATAAGCGTGTTGGCTTTTTCGATCGACAAACGGGCGAGCGCTGAAGAGTTCACTCGAAGCGCGCGCAATGACCGCGTTCATATCGGCCGACTGCAAGAGCGAGAGGTCACCAGTATCGCGAGCGGTCCGCATGCGATCGGCAACTTCCGCCACGGATGCTAAACGAAACATCTCGCCTAAAGGTGCGAGCGCGGCTTCCGCGAAGGGATCTTCGCGTGTTTCGCCGCTCGCTCGTCTGTTCAGAGTTCCCACGAACTCCTGCAGATTTTTTGGAGGAGCGGTTGGAATCTGCGAAAGGTTCGCGCAAACATCAACGCCGTAACCTCCGCCGCGCTCGTTGTAGCGTTCAATGAGATAATCGAGAAGCGGACCGCTCGTCAGTGGATTCGGGGTCTGCGCGGGAGGATTCGCGTTCGCCGGAGACGTTGCTCCCGAAACGCTCTCCTGATCAGCCTGAGGTTGAGGAGCCGCAACCGGCACCGGATCGCGAAACGCGATCTCGCGAGGGTTGATTCCAGTGTCTTTAAACTGAAGATAAAGAATTGTTCCGAAGGCTGCGATCAGTAAAGAGCTGACTAATACGATCGTGCCGAAGAGCCTTTTGAAACGTCGCGTGCGCACGGGTGCCTCCCTCGGCAGATTACGGGAGGGCCGCCCCCAACGCTACGGAGCCGCCCAATCTTGTGGGAGAGCACATGAAACCCTGACAGGGGTGTGACATTGCCTTGGCCTTGCACGCATGAGCGGGGTAGATTTTGTCACAGGAAGGCCGAAGGAGGGGAAATGATCGACTTCGATCAGCTTTGGAATTTCTCGCAGCCCAAAGAAACGGAAGAAAAATTCAGGAGCTTGGTTCCCGATGTCAAAGCCGCCGGAAATCCGGATCGGCTGCTGGAACTCTACACGCAAATCGCGCGGACGCAGGGTCTTCAGCGACTGTTCGCGGAAGCTCACGCCACGCTCGATACGGTGCAAGCGCAGATCACCGACGAAACGGAAATCGCCGAAGTGCGACTCGCGCTGGAGCGAGGTCGCGTCTTCAACTCATCCGGTGAAAAAGAAAAAGCGATGCCGCTTTTTCTTCGCGCTTTTGATCTCGCCACTCAGTGCGAGAACGATGCGCTTGCAGTGGATGCGGCTCACATGGTCGCGATCGCCGACAAAGATCCGTCCCTTCAACACGAGTGGAATTTGAAAGCGCTCGCGATTGCCGAAGCTTCGCGCGATCCAAAAGCGCAGAAGTGGCTTGGCTCTCTTTACAACAACATCGGTTGGACGTTCCACGCTCAAGGTCGCTTCAACGAGGCGCTCGACATGTTCCAGAAGGCGCTGGTCTTCCGCGAAAAGCAGCGCGATCCCGTAGGCACGAGAGTCGCCACATGGTGTGTTGCGCGAACTCACCGTTCGCTGGGCAATATCGATCAAGCCTGGCAGATGCAGAAATCGCTCGAAAAAGAGTTCGAGACATTGCCGGAAAAAGACGGCTATGTATTCGAGGAGTTGGGTGAGCTAGCACTACTAAAAAGTGAACGTGAAACCGCACGCGCGCACTTTGCGCGAGCGTACGAAATCCTTTCGCAAGACAAGTGGTTCGCCGCAAATGAAAGCGCGCGCTTAGAGCGCATGAAAAAGGAGAGTTGAATGAAAGCGTTTGCGATTCTTGCTTTGAGCTTTTTGGCTTTTTCCGCGCAAGCGGCGACGATCAACATCAAGCCCGGTGAGACGGTACAAATTCAACCGAATCGGATGACGACCGTGTCTTGCTCGAGTGTTCCGTCAGGTACGACCGAGATCAACATTCCTGGCGGTGGAGCTGCGGCAAGTAACTGCGAATCGAAAGTCGGGAACCTCCGTAAGAAGTTCGAGTTCTGCCAAAAGGGTCTTTCGATCGCGAGCTGCGTGGATAAGTTGATTCCCGAATTCCGCACGAACAACGCTGGTTGCATGGAAGAAGCGTCGATGGTTTGCATCGAATATTGTCAGCGTGGGATGTCGGTCGCTTCGTGCATGGATAAGTGTAAGTAAGTGACTCGCGAGCTTGTCTGCCTATAAGGCGACAAGTTCCGGAGCACGTGACTCCAAAAAACAAAAGGCCCCTTCCGGGGCCTTTTTATTTAGGCGCGAATACAAGCGGCGCGGTGATCAGGCCGCGTCTCGCGGAGTGAAGGGCAAGTTGCCTTGCACTCTTCGATCATGTCCGGGCAGCGCGGGTGGAAGTGGCAACCGCTCGGAGGACGAATCGGGCTCGGAACATCGCCCGTGAGGATAATGCGTTTTGTTTTCGGACGCGGATCCGGAACCGGAATCGCCGAAAGAAGCGCGCGCGTGTACGGGTGAGTCGGATTGCGGTAGAGCTCATCGGCTTCCGCGATCTCGACAACTTTACCCAAGTACATAACCGCAACGCGATTCGAGATGTGCTCAACGACTTTCAAATCGTGCGCGATGAAGAGGTACGTGAGTCCGAGCTGCTGCTGGAGATCCATGAGCAAGTTGATGACCTGCGCTTGGATCGATACG
>SYLX01000004.1 GCA_005808505.1 Bdellovibrionales bacterium
AGACCGTGCGCATCTGACCGGGCCAAGAATCTTCGATGCATAGATTGCCGGACGTGGCTCCTTCAAGCACGGTGCCCTTTTCATCAACGAGTATGGGCTTACAGCCAAAGAAGGGAAGAGTCGCCGAACCAGGCTTTTGCGCAATCGCGCCTGGCAATGGCGAAATCAAGATTCCGCCCGTTTCCGTTTGCCACCAAGTATCGACGATGGGGCAGCGTCCATCGCCAACGACTCTGTGGAACCACAGCCAGGCTTCTGGATTGATGGGTTCGCCGACGCTGCCTAAGAGCCGCAGAGATTTGCGGCTGGTTTTTTTGACCGGTTCTTCGCCCTCTCGCATGAGCGCGCGAATCGCGGTCGGAGCCGTGTAAAAGATGTTCACGTTGTGTTTGTCGATCACCTGCCAGAAGCGGCTGGAATCTGGATAGTTCGGAACACCCTCGAACATCAGAGTCGTCGCACCATTTGCGAGCGGCCCATAAACAATATAACTATGACCCGTCACCCAGCCGATGTCGGCCGTGCTCCAATAGATCTCGCCTTCATGGTAATCGAAAACGTATTCATGAGTCATCGAAGCGTAGAGGAGGTAACCGCCTGTTGTGTGCAGCACACCTTTCGGCTTATTCGTGGAACCTGACGTATAGAGAAGGAAAAGCGGAGCCTCAGCATCCATCTCTTCGGGGCGGCAGATCGTGCTCTCCGTTTTTGAGACTTCGTGATACCAGCAGTCGCGACCTTCGCGCATGGGAACGTCGCGACCCGTGTGCTTGACCACCAAAACTCGCTTGACCTGCGGACAGCGTGGAAGAGCTTTGTCGACGTTCTTTTTCAGTTCAATATGTTTTCCGCCCCGAAGACCTTCATCCGCCGTGATCACGAAGTGGCTATCGCCATCCTGAATGCGATCGGCGATCGAGTCCGGGCTAAAGCCCGCAAAGATAACCGAATGAACGGCGCCGATCCGCGCGCACGCGAGCATCGCAAAGGCCGCTTCGGGAATCATCGGAAGATAAATCGTGACTCGATCGCCCTTCCTGACACCTTGGCTTTTTAAGGTGTTCGCGAAACGATTCACTTCTTCGGAAAGCTGTTGGTAAGTGATGAAGCGCGAAGGAGTTTTCGGATCGTCGGCTTCCCAGATAATAGCCGTTTGGTTGGCGCGTCTAGCGAGGTGGCGATCAATACAGTTGACGGATGCGTTGAGCGTAGCGCCTTCGAACCATTTGATGCTCACCGGCTTTTTGAAGCTCGTGTTTTTAACGCGTGTCCAAGGCTTCATCCACTCGATGCGGGTTTTCGCTTGCTCGCCCCAAAACTTTTCTGGATCGCGCACGGAATCTTCGTAGAGCTTTTTATAACGTTCGGAATTCACGTGCGCGCGATTCGACCACTCTTGATTGACGGTGAAAAGGTTTGTTGCGTCCGACATCCCCGTACTCCCCCTCATTGATTTGGGCCCATGGCCTTCCCGAAACCGTATCGAATCGGGCAGGTGAGAGCAAGGAGCATGGCGGAGATGGTAAAGCTCGGAGCAAACTCTTACGTGCGGAGTTTCCCAATCAACTCGCTTCGATTAATTTGCTCTTGCGTTCCGGTTCCCAGCCACTTCACCTGCACGATGCCTTTGGCTAGCTCTTCCGAACCCAAGATCACCGCGCAGCGGGCACCGATTTTATCCGCCCGCTTCATGCGTTTACCCATATTGCCGCTGTACCCGACGTCAACCGCGATCCCGGCTGCGCGAAGCTCGTGAGTGAGTTTCACGGCTTCTTTTTCGGCTTCATCGCCTAGCGGAACGACCGCAACCGGCGCTACGTCTTTCGGCGTTTCTTGAAGCATGAGAGATAACCGATCAACGCCGCTGGCCCATCCAACTCCGGGCGTTTTGGGTCCGCCAAGATCGCTGATCAAATTGTCGTAACGGCCGCCGCCGAGGACGGCGTTTTGTGAGCCTAAGGCATTTGTGGTGAACTCAAAGACCGTGTGGCAATAGTAGTCAAGGCCACGCACGAGCAGTGGATCAACGAAGTAAGGAATGCCGAGGGTGGACAATCCTTCTTGAACACCATCAAAGAAGGCGCGCGAGAGGTCATTCAGAGACTCGGCGAGCGAGGGAGCGTCCGCGACGACCCGCTTGTCTCCCTCGTCTTTCGAATCGAGAATGCGCAAGGGATTGCGCTCTAAACGTGTCAGACTGTCTTGCGAGAGCTCGCTTTTCCGCGTTTCGAGATAGTGTCTGAGCCGATCTCGGTAGGTGGCGCGGCTCTCCGCATCACCGATTGTGTTGAGATGAAGCCTAATGTCGCCCTGCAATTTCAATTCGCCAAGAAACTGCTGCGCCATCGCGATCAGTTCGACATCGGCTTGCGGCTTGTCGACGCCAAGAAGCTCAACGCCTACTTGATAAAACTGACGGTAGCGTCCTTTTTGCGGGCGCTCGTAGCGAAACATCGGGCCACGATAGAAGAGTTTGAGCGGAAGGTTTTGCGTAAGCCCCTCGCTGATGAAGGCGCGCGCAACGCCAGCCGTGCCTTCGGGGCGAAGAACGATCTCGTCTCCACCTAAGTCTTTGAACAGATACATCTGCTTACTCACGATATCGCTGGTGTCGCCAAGCGACCTTTTAAAGACGGCGACCGGTTCCATCATCGGCGTCTCGATTTCTTCAAAGCCGTAAAGCTTAGCGATCGCGAGGGCCCGCGCTTCAACATGGCGAATCTTTCGGCACTCCTCGGGTAAGAGGTCTCGAGTTCCGCGAAGCGGCTGGATTTGGGCCATGATCTGTCTCCTGGTGAGGTCGAAAGCTACAGCCTATACCAGAGCACGGCCGCGGTAAAAATCCATTTATGATCGGCCTCAGAAAACAAAGCCGAGTCCGAGTTCGACGACGCGTTCCGTCTCTGATTCGCCGAGAGTCCGGTAGGCAAAATCACCTTTGAAGACGACTTGTGGGTGCGGTTTGTAATTAGCCCCGAAGGTCCACGTGCGATGCTCGGCGGTCTCTAGGCGCGTGCGTCCGGTTGCGGGTTCGGTCTGGAGATTTTCTTGTTCATAGCTCACGAAGAGAGGAAGCTCTCTCCAGCCAGGTGGGGGTGGAGAGTTGACTAAAGATCGGGCAAACGGCGAGATCCGCGGTAGCAAGTCGTAGGAGAGAATTGCGTAGCCTCCCTGAACCTTGGCCGCCACCGGTTGATTGGTTACGGCCGCAATTTTTTCCGTGTCGGAGAGTCGACCTTCCACGATCATGGCGCGTCCTGAAAAACGGTCCGCGCGAAACTCAGCGTGAAGAGAACCCAAAAGAACCTGCGCCCGACCAAGCGCCGCGGCTCCTTGCGCGGAATTTCCAACGTAGAAGGACCCACCCACGCTGGCTTCGTCCCCTAAATTCTCCACGCGAAGAACGAATGCGGGATCATCTGCTCTGGCGTTAGCCCCGTTTTGCCGGCCGCTACGAATCCAAGTATTCGCATCGTAGCGAGCGGCGTCGGTGGAGTTCACAACTCCGCCCTGGATTAACACGTTCCCGATCTTGCCGAATCCCAGCACACCGTTTTCGTGCCACGTAGAGGGAACAATTCTCGTCTCTGCGCGAGGTCTCTGCACCGTAGGAAAGAGGAGGGGCTCCGGTCTCAAGTTCGTGAGGCCGAATGGCACGAGGACGTTGCCGACTCGAATGCCGGTCTCGGGACCCATGAGAAAATCAAGGTACGCAAACTCAACACGGGCGGCTCCTTCTCCTTCGACCGCTCCACCATTTTGAAACGACAAAGCCGAATTAAAAATGAGAGTGTTCGAAAAGCGAAAACCGATGACAGGATTAAAGCGCGTGAGATTTGTGATCCGATCGCCACCTTGAACGGCCGAGTACGAGAACTCACCGTAAGCTCCGATGCTCAAGGGGCGTTTCGATGAGTAAACGCGAGAGATCGCGGGCCCAAGCCCAGTAAAAAGGCTTCCCAGCTGCGGCGGAAGCTGGAGCTCAAGTTTCAGTTTGGTCAGCTCTTCGTCTTCGCTGGTCGTGTCGGTTTGTTGCTGAGAGAGCTGAGCTTCGATCTTGGTGAGTCGCTCTTCGATCGTGGGAGTCGCGGGAGTTTGTGCCTGAACGTTTTCTGCCGCGAATCCAAAGAACAAAAGAATCCAGCCCGCGCTTTTCAGCACGCTTGCCGCAGTCAAAATAGAAAAGGGCGAAGTCGCGTGGCTCTTCACCCTTTCAGAGTCTTCTTAAGTTGTCATACGTGCAACGGTTTCGGGCTATTTGCAGATTTCAGCACGAAGCTTAAACATAGCTCTCAGGAGGCTTTGCGACGTAGCGGGTTCGGGAAGAAAGCACCAGTTCTTGCCGCATACGTTTGATAGTCTTTCTGGAAAGGCGAGTGAGAGAATTTCTTTTCTTCGCGCCGAGCGGCAACAAGGTAAACGACCGTCATGAAAGAGGCTGCGCCGATGACAAAAGGCATCCGTGTGAGGAGAGCGAGACCAACGTAATTAATCATGTAGGAGGTGTAGAAGGGATGTCGGACCCACTTATAGGGCCCTTCGTTCACCAGGAACTTTGGTGTATCCTCCGAAAAGACGATCGTGAGTCTCTTTGCTTTCGTTGCCGATCGCGCCCACCAGAAAAGGCCCGCCGACACGATCTGAATGACCAGAGCTAAAAGGACCTGCGCAACCGAAAGATCGCTCATCCACACGCCGTGTAAGCAAGCGCTCCAAGTTGCAAAACTTCCCAGGCCGAGCGCTCCGTATGCGATTCGATCTTGCTTTTCTGTCTTCGTGAACACGCCGAAGACCGACCAAAAGAAGGAAGCGAAGTTCAAAGCACAAATGACGAATAAGACAATTTTTAGCGGATTCATGCTGCATCCTTTTTCGCGGCCTTCGAATCTGATTTTGCATCAATTTTGCTTACGCTGCCTTGGGGGCGCAAGGTCCGCGTCTTCGACAACTTTCTCGCGAGGATCGCAAACGGCTTGAAGAGACGGTACAGCGAGAGACGGACGTTCATGGTCGGATCAATGTCGATGAGGTCGTAGTCTTCAAGATATTGCGCGAGGTCGCCCCAAACAACGTTCCAATAAAGGGGACTTACACCTTTGCCCGTCATTGCAGCCGGAACATTGGCGATGAAGACGGAGTGCTTAATTTGATTCAACTTCGGATGATTGTAGCTTAGGCCCGTCGGCTGGAAGCCGATCTTCAAGTAGAGCGGAGTTAGCTCATCGGTTGCGCAAATGACGATCCACTGGCGTTTTGATTGCACTACGCTGAGCGCCATGAACCGGAAGAGCGCAAGTAACAGATCAGTTCCTTTGAAATCTGGCCGCGTGCACGCACGCATGACTTCCACCATCTCATCGCGGCGTGGAAGGTGATCGGGCCAGTCCACGTAATTTTCTTGCTCCATGCGGTCTTCGAATTCGCTAAAGGTCAAGCGCGCGCACGCAACGACTTCGCCTTTGTACTTGCCGATGACGATGCGAGCCCGGGCATCGTAAAGATCGGCCATGTCTTCGGCCTTCGTTGCTTCCGAGATTTTACCAGCTTTCGCGTAAGCGAGGCGGCGCAGTTCGAGAACTTGATCGTATTCCTCTTTCGTGCGCGCGAACCCAAATTCGACAGCGCTCGTGACCTTGCCGACGTGCAGGCCTTCTTTGCGAAGTTCTTCGATCGAGGAAAGGTTTCCAAACTGGAAAACGTACTGACTGATCGCTTCAAAAATCTTTTTGTCAGAAGCATCAAACGAAGCCCCAACGCTCAAGACTTCTTTGCCGTCTTCCATCGTGACCGAAACGTTTTCGATGCGAATTTTCAAGCTCGTCTGCGTCACCATAGGGAAGTTGATCAGACAATCAAACGTCAGGCCTTTGATGATGAACTTGTTGCGCAGGCTCGTCGTCAGCCTCATTCCCGTGCGCGAGAGGTCCTTGATCTTGAAGTAAATGAAGTCGTTGTACTTAGCGGGATTCGACGCGACTGCAGTAGGAAAAAACTGATCACTGCACAGCCACCGATTCGATTTGCGGCGTTCGGTGCCGTCCGTTCGGATCGTCGCGGGTGCCGTGAGTCTCACGCAGACAAAGGTTTTCTGGCCTTTCGGACTTTGCTCATCAACGATGAGGCCTTCCAGCCTAGAGATCTGCTGACCCATCTGGAGCTTCAACTGAATCGAAGCGTTTTTAGTTTGAGCCAGACGCCCGGAGGGATCGACGAGCTCCAGGCCAATCGGGCTTAGGCGCCAAACCTGAACGTCGATTTCTTCGGCCGTCGTCGGGTGGGTCACGAGGGCCGAAATCGTTTCGTTAGGCCGAACATCGTGAGGCGTGAACGGCCCGTGGACGTTGGCTAACGGAGCCATTTCTGTGGCGCGGAAGGAGTTGGTTGCTGACATCTCTTGTTTACTCATGCGGCATCTCCGGGCACGTCATCAGAGGAAGAAGCTTTTTTGGCTAGCGTCGAGTTTTTGTAAACGTCTTTGTACGGGTCGTCTGGGTGGTCGGACGACCCCGTTAATCTAAACAGTGTTTGTTTTTCTTGACGAAGAGCTTCGAGAGCGTTTGAGAGAGCTTCCGAATTCGCGCGTGTCGGTTTGATGAGGTAAAGCTTCGTCACTTCCGAGAAGTCGCGAATCGTGATGCCGAGTTCGTCGAGCGGCACGAGTTGATGTTCGAGTGCGGCGAAGCGGAAGCACGCTAAGGCCGTCTGCTCATCGCAGATGATCTTCGTCGAAGCTAAGAGCGTTCGCATCGCGGTGTGTTTGATCGCTTCGTCGATTCTCGCCGCTAAGTTGGCGGGGCTACCGAGGGCGGTGATTTCGAAGGCGGAACTTGCGCCTCCGACGTTACCGACGGTCGCTTCGCCGCTCGTGATGATCACGCTCCGATGAACCTCGATATTCGAAATCAAGTTCATGTCGTTATTGATGATGCAGACGTGATGGGCGGCGAGGAGGGCCCGACAGATGTTGATGTCTTGGCTCTCGTGATCGAAATAGCTGAAAATCAAATCGCCGATCTTTCGCGGAATCCCGCGCAAGGCTTCGATCGCCTCCGTGCACTCCTTGATGTTGGGAAGAACCGAAGAAAGAATATAGGAATCATTCGATTTCGAGCTCTTCGTATAGCCGCGGATATCGGAGAAGAGACAAGCCACATCTCGCTTGCGGGGGCGGAGAACCTCTTCAATGGCATGGTTAGCGGCCATGCGTTTTTTGCGCATGTTGAAGATGATTCGTTCGTAAATTTCGCGCGGCAAGAAGGAGCGAAGTTGATTGTTGAACTCAAGGTTGATCTCGATGACTTTCTTCTGCGTCTCGAGGTTCTGTTGGTTGGCGATGAAGAGCTGCACGTTGAAGAGAGTTCGCGACTGACCGTAAATGATGAAGATCAAGGTCACCGAAAACGCGCTGAAGGCCATGCTGATGCTGACTCCAGCTTCAATCAAGCTCGGGAGGAAGGCGCCCATGACCGCGATGGCAAAACCGAGACTTGAAGCGAGGGGCATCCGCAGGATGAACACGGAAATCAAGACGAACAAGAAGCTGTACACATAGGGAACAGCCGCGTACCAGAGCACCGTTCGCGCTTGGAAAAAGCAAAACGTCGCGCAGGCCAAAATGGTCGGCCACTTGTAGCGGCGACTCGAAACGATGCCGCGCTTAAAGGAATAACAAATCAAGCAGACCAGCGCGATCGCCGCCATCGAGTAGCGGTAGGTAAACCAAAGGGGGCTTGGTGCGAGGCCTTCGCCGCGATCGACAGTGTAGTAATGGAGGACGTAGAGAAACGCCGCTAAGGCAAAGAAGATCCGCGCGCCTTTGAGAAAGGCTTCCTTCTCTTGTCGATGATACTCTTCGGCCCAGGCTTTCTTCTTCAGAAGAAGCTGAGGAAAGAGGAGAAATATTAAGTTCTCAATGAACTTCATAGCGTCCCGGTGAACAAGATCAGCAACAACAGGAACCCGATTCTTTATCGGAGACGTGGGCGCTGGGGTTAAACCGGGCTTACGGAAGGTTCTCAAAAGGCGAGGAGGGGCACACCTAACTGATCTCCGAAGCTTTACTGGTCAAGGCTTTCGCCACGTCATGAGCCTTAAAAAAGAGTTAAACTCCTGGTCGTTCTGTTTCGGCTTTCGACACCGACTAAAGCGGCATCTTTTAAAAGCTTTCGCATGACCGACGAAGGTCCAGGGTATATATCACTTCGTGAAATTTCGATGAAGGAAGCCATTCGCATGACCTTACTCTCCGTAAACGTGAATAAGCTCGCCACTCTTCGCAACTCCCGCGGACGCAACAATCCTGACGTCGTTAAAGGATCGCTCGACATCGTGAAGTTCGGAGCGCAGGGGATCACCGTGCACCCTCGCCCCGATGCAAGACACATTCGCTTTGACGATGTGTATGCCCTTAAGCGCGCGATCAAAGTTGAACTCAACATCGAAGGTTATCCGGCTGAAGACTTCATGAAAATGGTGGAAGACGTCGTTCCCGCACAGTGCACCCTTGTTCCGGATCCTCCGCACGTTCTCACATCGAATGCGGGTTGGCGCGTGAAGGAAAGCGAAAAGACATTGCGAGACGTAGCGACCCGACTGAGAGGGAAAAAGATTCGCTCGTCGGTGTTCGTTGATCCCGATACGATGGCTGATGACGATTACGCCCTTCTTGGGAAGTGGGGCATCGATCGCGTTGAACTCTTCACCGAGCGATTTGCGGATCACTACGGCGACGCTGATGCCGACAAAGTTCTTGCTCGGTATAAAAAAGCGGCGGAACTCGCACGCGACGCTGGCTTAGGCGTCAACGCCGGCCACGATTTGAGCCTTGTGAACTTGACCCGTTTGATTCAAGAAATTCCATGGATCGACGAGGTCTCAATCGGCCATGCGCTTATTTGTGATGCGCTTTATCTCGGGCTCGAAGAGACGGTGAAGCAATATTTAAAGTGCATCCGCACGGGATACGAGGCCGCGAGTGTTTCCACTTCGAGATGACAATCCTTCGCCGAGATTTCCTCTCGTCGTCTTGATCATCATCATTCTTAACGTTCTCGCCTTTGGCTTTGAACTCACGCTGGGCGCCGAGCGAGTAGAAGGTTTCATCAAGGATCACGCTCTGATTCCTGCACGCGACTACGTGTCGCCGTGGCTTTCGCGAGAAACTCTGACCGAGTGGGCAAGGCCCTATCTGACTTCCATGTTTCTTCACGGAGGCTTCCTCCATATTCTCTCAAATATGTGGTCGTTTTGGATCTTCGGCGACAACGTTGAAGGCGCGATGGGAAAAGTTCGCTTCACGCTTTTTTATCTGCTCTGCGGAGTCGGCGCGGCTTTGGCGCATGCCTATCTTAATCCCACCTCCACGCTCCCGGTTGTCGGAGCGTCCGGCGCGATCGCCGGGGTTATGGGCGCTTACTTGCTTTTGTTCCCGCGCGCGCACATCCACATGCTCGCGCTGTTGATCTTTTGGCCGATCTTTTTCAGGATCCCGGCCTTTGTGTTTTTGATCTTCTGGTTCGGCGGGCAATTGATCAGCGCGGGCAACGAGATCGCGCTTGAGCGAGCCGGAGTCCAAGATGTCGGCGGAATCGCGTTTGCTGCCCATATCGGGGGATTCCTTGCGGGGATGATTCTCATGCCCTTCTTCCGGCTAAAAGGGGCAGCAGCTCGCAGGCGCTGAGGCGGTGGGCGGAAACCGCACTTTGGCTATCAATACGCTTTCACTTCCTAGTCCATTGCTTTCCCACCAGAGTGCAAACTTTGACGCCCCAAGCTGCTTTGGCGTACTTATCGGGTAATTTCCCAACGGGCTGCTTTTGACCAAAGACAACGGCAGATAGCCGAAAGACAGATTCGGAGACCGTCGATGACCCTCGCGGATTTACCCAACGAGAGCCGTGGCCAGATCAAAGACCTCGCAGGCGACCCCACTTTGGTTGCGCGTTTGCGTGAACTCGGTTTTATCCGAGGCGAAGAAGTTCGCATTGCCGGCCGGGCGCCCTTCGGTGAGCCTATTTTAATCGAAATTCGAGGATCAACCGTGGCTCTCAGGACGAGGGAGGCTCAATGCGTACAGATGTGAGCGGGCAAAGCAGCGCAGTTAGATCGGATCTTGAGGCGACGGGAGCTGCGTCAAAAGCAAAACTCACCGGAATTGTCGCGCTGGTTGGATCACCAAACTCAGGCAAGACCACCTTGTTCAACTGGTTGACGGGAAGTCGCTTTAAAACCGTCAACTATCCTGGTTCAACTGTGGAGCATTCGGTCGGTGAAACGCACTCGCGTTTTGGCGAAGCCGTGATGGTGATGGATACGCCCGGAACTTACAGCCTCCATCCCAAATCACCCGATGAACGGGTCACGCTCAAGGCGATCTACGAGCATCGCGAGCACGGTACGGCCAAGCTTGTTGTGGCGATCGCGGATGCGACTTTGCTCTCACGCCAGCTACTGATCGTACGCCAACTGCAAGAAGCCGGGTTCCGCGTCGTGCTCGCCGTGACGATGAATGATCTACTCCACGAGCGGGGCGAAAAACTCGACACCGATCTGCTTGCAAAGGAACTCTCGATCCCGGTCGTATTGATCGACGGGCGTCTTGGCGGAGGTGTTCAGGAACTCCACGCCGTCGTTCGCGATCAGCTCTCTTTGGCTGAGCCCGCGCAAGCGCCGCGCCCTCTTTCGGCTTGGAGCCCGGAGCAAGTTGAGAGAATTCTCCACGAGTCCTCGGATCTAACGGCAAGGGTTCTTAAGCCGCTCTCTTCCTCGAAAGCGGGCTCTCAAGCATCAGGCCAATCTGAGAAGCTCACCTCGCGTGAGCGCACGCGTCGCTTGGATCGAGTTCTACTGCATCCAGTATTCGGTCTAGTGTTGTTTGCCGCTATCATGACGGGTCTCTTCAGCAGTATTTTCTGGGCGGCCACGCCGCTGATGGATGCGGTCGATGGGGCGTTTAGTTTTGCGGCCGATCAGTTGTTGGCCGTAAGCCCACACAACTTGGGAATCCAGTTCCTAGCTAATGGTGTGATCGCGAGCGCGGGTGCGGTTCTGGTTTTCATTCCGCAGATCTTCATTTTATTCATCGGCATCATCTTGCTTGAAGACTCTGGTTACCTGGCGCGTTCAGCTACGCTCGTTGATAAGCCCCTCGCAAAGCTCGGTCTGGGTGGTCGCTCGTTCGTCCCGCTTTTGTCGGGTTACGCCTGCGCTGTTCCCGCGATGATGGCGGCGCGAACGATTAATTCACGCAAAGAGCGCTGGCTCACGCTTTTCGTCGTCCCGCTCATGAGCTGTAGTGCACGTCTTCCGGTTTACGCGCTTTTGCTTTCCTTCTTGTTTCATGGTGAAGGGGCTTGGAAAGCCGGACTCGCTCTTGCGGCGATTTATCTAGGCTCTTTGGTCGTCGGTGGCGTCGCTTCGTTGATCGCTTCGCGCTTCGTGAAGATGGATGATCAATCGTTCTTCATGATGGAACTACCGGTTTACCGTAGGCCCCGGGCTTCGCTCGTTTTGCGCCAAGCTTTGATGCGAACCAAAAGTTACGTGAAGCGTGCGGGTTTCCCGATCTTTGTTTTCGCGCTGATCGTTTGGCTCGGAACAACGTTCCCGAATTACACTCTCGAGGATAAGACCCTTCGTTTAAACACCAGCTATGCGGCTCAATTGGGTCAAGCGATCGAACCTGTGTTCGAACCGATGGGCGGCGATTGGCGCACCGGTGTTGGTCTCATCTCGGCTTTCGCGGCACGGGAAGTGTTTGTTTCGAGTCTCGCGGTTGTCTTTCAAATCGCCGACGAGGATGAAGCGACGATGCAAGATACGTTGATCGCGAAGATGCAAGAAGCGAAGGCACCGGATGGATACCCGCTCTTCACGGTTGCAACCGTTTTGGGTTTGATCGTCTTCTTTATGATCGCGTTGCAGTGTCTTTCGACGGTGATGGTTGCCTTCCGCGAATCGGGCGGATGGAAGTTCGCGGTCGCGCAACTCGTGATCTTTAACGTTGTGGCCTACGTTCTTGCGGTAGGAATCGTGCAGGGCCTCAGGGCGATCGGGATTTCCTGACGGAATCTTGTCGCCAATGACTACCGGCGGCAGATGTAGCTTAGGGGCACTTCGCAATTGCGCTTGATGCCCTTAACCACGAGCCCGACATGACTATGTTCGATCACGAGCTTGCAACATCATCCTCTGAAGATCAGAAAAACGGCGTGACTGAGACATTCCTGGCTTCTAACATGCCACGTAAAACATCATACGTGGCATCAGAAGGTACGGGCATGGAAAGACGGGTCGGAACTGAACTCAAAGATTTAAAAGGCCGCATTCTCGCCATGGCCGGGTACGTGGAGCAGGCGATCGACCGCGCCGTTCAGGCTCTTCAGGAACGCAATTCGAAAAAGCTCGAGGAAGTCTATCAGCTCGAGTCCAAAATCAATCAATCACATATTGATGTCGACAATGCCTGCCTCGGCGTTTTAGCGCGCCAAGCACCGGTTGCGGCCGATCTGCGTTTGATCCTTGCGATTATCAAGATCAATACGGATCTCGAGCGTATGGGTGATCAGGCCGTGAACATTTCTCACAATGCTGAGCGCTACCTTCGTGAAGAGGCCGTCGAAATTGCGCAAGTGTTCCCGCAGATGGCGGCGCTTGTGCGCACGATGGTTCGAGATAGCCTTGATTCTTTCGTGAACGCGGACATCGAGCTCGCGCGCAAAGTTCTCAAGAGCGATGACGCCGTCGATGAGTTCAAAAAGAACACGATTGAAAAGTTAATGCAGGTCATGAAGTCGGAGCCCACTAAAATCGATGGGGCGCTCGATCTGATCTTAATCGCGCGAAATCTTGAGCGCATGGCCGACCATGCGACCAACATCGCCGAGGACGTGATCTTCGTCTCGACGGGCGAAGACGTCCGTCACGGCGGGGGCAAGAAGGGGAGTTGATCATGCAAACGTTGGCGCCCAACCTCAAAGACGAAGCAAAACGAATCTTGGTCGTTGAGGACGAAGACGAAATTCGCGATTTGATTTCGCTTCACTTGCGTCGTGAAGGCCATCAAGTTGACTCCGTAGCTTCAGCTGAAGAGGCCCTTCCTCTTTTGACCGCGAACTCTTACTCGCTCGTGGCTCTCGATTGGATGCTCCCGGGTGCAAGTGGCGTCGACATCACTCGTCGGCTTCGGAAAAATAACGAAACGACCGATCTCTCCATTTTGATGGTCACCGCAAAAGCCGAAGCCAACGACATCGTCGAAGGTTTGGAGGCAGGTGCCGATGACTATCTCAGTAAACCTTTTGAACCTTCGGTTCTTATCGCTCGCGTTCGGGCCTTGCTTCGCCGCACGAACAAACAGCGCTCAACGGCCGATAAAGAGGGTAGCCTCGAAGTCGTTCGGGCCGGAGGACTCGCGCTCTATCCCGAAACCTTCGAAGCCAAGTGCTGTGATGAGCCTATTCAGCTCACACCTTCTGAGTTTAAACTTTTGCTCGCGCTGGCAAATAATCGAGGACGCGTTCTCACGCGAGATAGCCTCATCGAGCAAGTTCAAGGTGAGGGTGTTTCCGTCGTCGGTCGCACGGTGGATACGCACGTCTTTGGGCTGCGGAAAAAACTTGGCGATTGCGCGGACGTCATCGAAACCGTTCGCGGTGTCGGCTACCGCGTGAAAATCGCAAGCGAGAGCTAAGCGATGGTACGCCCTCAGCGCTACTTCGCGTGGAAAGTTGCGCGGCAAGTTTTTCTTTCGCACTTTTTTATCGTAGCCGTTTTGCTATTGATGATGGCGGTGTCCGTCCGTCTTTATCTTTTTCAAATTTCCCAAAATAACGAAGATCTTCGAGTCGCACTTTCGAGTTTTGACGGCTATCTAGGATCCTTGGTGCTGACGGCGCTTCTCATTGCAGCGTTAGCAATAGCGCTCACAACCGGTCGGCAGGCGCGACCCTTAGGGCGCTTGATCCAGAGAGCGCGGGAGCTCCGACGGCTTGATGCGAGGCTGGTGGACGAAGATGAAGCCAGCGAAGCCGATGAGCCCGGTGAATGGTACGATCTTGAACGCGCGCTCAATCGCATCCACAAAGATTTACGCGCGAAGACCGATGCGCTCTCGCGGGAGCGTGAAGAACTCTCAGCGCTGATCGGCGCGGTGTCGGACGCGATCCTCGCAGTTGATTCGTCCGAGAGCCCGCTGTTTTATAATTCACAGTTCGCGCTTCTTTTCCGCGTGGCGTACGGAGGCCAGAAGGTCTTCGCGTTGGGCGAGATGATTCGTGTACCCGAGATTCTTGAAGGTTACCGCGAAGTCTTGTCGACGGGACAACGGCGCGTGGTCTCGGCGACGGTCCATATCTCGCACCATGCACTTCCGCGACATTTCTCGATTTCGATCGCACCTTTGAAAGTTCGCGAAGGCGAAAAGACCGACGGCGCCATCGGGATCTTTCACGACGTCACTGAGCTCAAACAATCCGAGCAGATCCGGATTGAATTCGTGGGAAATGCTTCGCACGAGTTGCGCACTCCACTGACCAGCATCAAGGGCTACGTCGAAACACTTCGCGAAGACATCAAAACAAAACGCTACGACGATGCCGCAGGTTTCGTTGATGTCATCGCGAGAAACGTGGATCGGTTGATCTTCTTGGTGAATGACTTATTGGATCTCTCAACGCTTGAATCGGGCAAAGAGCTTGCGAAAACTTCGGTGTCGACAAAAGAAGTGACCGAGAGTGCTCTTCGTCAGCTTGAGAACAAGCGCTCGGCGAAACGTCAGGTCATTCAGTCACATTTTGGGAGCGAAGCCGTTTTTGCCGATGCACGCCGTTTGGAGCAGGTTCTGGTGAACCTCGTGCACAATGCGATCAAGTACATTCCGGAAGGAAGAAAGATTGATCTCATTTGGGAGTCAGCGCCGGATGGAACCATTCTACGCGTGAAAGACGATGGACCCGGAATCCCTTACGAGCATCAAACGAGGCTTTTTGAGCGGTTCTACCGCGTGGATACGGGGCGTTCGCGCGACCAAGGTGGAACAGGGCTCGGGCTTTCGATCGTCAAGCACATCATGATCAAACACAAGGGGTCGATCCGACTCAGTAGCCGCCCGGGACAAGGCTCCGAATTTATCTGCGTTTTTCCAGATTGAGATCTAGCCGTTGCCTTTGACCTTGTCGGAATCCTCGATCTCTTTCATGGCTTTTTTAAACGAGTCGATTTCATTTTGCCGGAACTTCTTAAGCTGCTCATCGAAAACAGGTTTAAACCTTTTTTGTTTGTAAAAGATGTAGAGGTTCTCTGCAGCGGTGAGGGCCGGATCTTCTTCCATCACGTTGACGATGATCGCAATCATGTCGTGGGCCGAGGTTGCGTCAAGCTTAGTTTGCGCGCGGACCACGTCTTGGAAAACGGGTCCAGTTTCAGCGATCACTTTAGTGACTTCATCTTCTTTTACTTGCGCCGAGCGCTTCGAAAGTTCCGAGAGCTTTTTGCAAGGCTGGCAGGCAAAAGCCGACGCGCCCGGAATGATTACAAAGGCGGCCACGGCGATACCTAGAATGAGCGATCTCTTGGAATTCGGCTTCAACATCATCTTACCCTACGGCCGCGGTTGGTGCGGGCGCCTGAACTCATTCTATCTCGCCCTGTCGGGCACTGGAAGGCATGATCGAAATCTTCATCAAGGACTTTAGGATCCGCCATGACTCCGGTTAAAACACGACAGCCGGGGTGAGCTTCGTCGATCGGTCGGCGCGTCTCGGTGAAGTGTGAGTAACCCCGTGTCGTCCGGACCTCGATGTGACCGTAGAATGTCCCTTTGCCGGAACAGAAGTATTTTCTTCCGTCGGATTTTTGGACGTAGTTTCTAAAGATATAAAGCTGTCCATGTTCATTGAAGACGCAATCATTCCGCCATCTTTCGCGGCCACCACGGCAACGCGGAAGTTGTTGAGCTCGCGCGTCGCCGTCTTTGAGGGGAATCCAAGGGCCCCGGAACACCAAGATAGATCCAATCGGGGCATTGCGCGAATTCACTTTCCCTTTGTACTGGTCCATCAAGTTGATGTGAGGGCGTCCGCCAGTTTTGGATTCGCTTTGAAGAACCGCAAGTGCTTCCGAAGCGGCTTCACCATGAAGGTAGACTCTTCCGCGACCGTTAGCTGTTTTCCCTACTAAATGCGTACGTTGAAGCGCGGTTTTCACAGCGCGGTAGCAAAGATTGCGTCCAACGCGGATTCCACCGACCATCGAAGACTCGAGACACTTGGCGTGATTGGAATTCTCATAACGTCGTTTGAAGGTTTGGAAGTCTTCTTCATCGTAAGAAGATTTCCAGGACTCTCCAATTTCTTTTACCGAGTCCACGACCGGACCAAGTAGACCGCCGGTCGGCTTCTTTTTGCAGTCATCACAGTTTTCTTTGAGCGTTTCTTCCATCGCCTCTTTGGCTTCTTCGTCCGACATCTCTTGGTTTTTGATCGTCGGTCCATGCGTGTCGTCAGCATCTTCGAAAATGCGCAAGCGATCATCCGGCTTCGGGGCTCTAGGGACGCTGACACGACCCGAGCGTTGTTGGGTCTGTGGTTTCGTTACGGGCTGTACTGCAGGCTTTGCTTCTTGCGGCTCACGTACTTGGGGTCCTGCCGCTGGCGCCGGCGCTGTTTTAGAAGGCGTCTGCGAAGGATTCGCTTTAACAACTGGCTTCGGAGCCGCAGTTTTTGCGGGCGGTGCGGGAGCTGGCTTTGGTGCAGGCTTCGGCGCAGGAGCGACCACGGGTTTCGGAGCAGGCTTTTGCTCTTCAGGCGCAAGACTCTGTTGCTCAGGAGTCTCTTCGTTGTCGTTCGATTCTATTGTCTTGCTGTCCGGAGATTCCGTCATCTCATCAAGACGCATCGGAGGCCGCGGAGCCTTGGGACGATCAGCGGCGAAGGCCGATGAACTCCCTAAGGAGGCAGAGAGCGCAACGAGCACCGCAATCGCATTGAGCGACCGGATCGCGCGTTTCAACATATGAGGGGGCAGCTGGCGCATGCTCTTCTCCTTTGGGCCACATAAGAGCAAGGCCGGGACCGGGCGCCGAGTGTGTAGTTTTGAGATGGCGTGCAGGAGCCAAAAACCAACTGTAAAATTGGTAGACAGGTGCAAAGCGGGGAGACTGTTTAGATCGAATTGAGCTTTAGCGAACGGAAGAAATCAAGGGTCGGAAACTAGCTCCGAGCGGATCTCGGCGTAGCTCTTCCCTTCAATGATCCGCTCCACAACTAGGAGGGCGCGCTGGAGTTTTTCGAAAAAATGGTCGCTTTCGCGATTATCGATCACAAAACGCTGAGGGTGCTGGGACCAAGCTTCTTTGACTTTTTCGTTGAGCTTCCTCGCCTCTTCGAAGGTTTCGTTCCGCAAAGGATTCGTTAGGTCATAGTAACTTGCGGGCGCCGTATCGAGATGGATGATCCAATCGTACCGGACGATTTCCCGCTCGAGTGTCGTGCCGACCGCCGAGAGAAAATCGATCCCAGGTCCCGGCCCTGGCCAGTAAGCCATACCGTCTAGCGAACCACGATCGCAGACAAGAAGGCGATCACCTTTCTCCTCAAAGAGAAGTTCTTCGACTTCACGTTGGACGTAGTAGATCGCTTTTTGTTGGTGTTGAACGCCGATATTGTTTTTACGTCGAGGCCACCCGCCGCCGAAGATGATGGAAGCAGCTTCGGGTACGACAACTACGGCCGAGGCGAACTCTTTTTGGATGGCTTGCGCAAGCGTCGTTTTTCCGCCGCTCGGTCCACCGGTCAACACTAGTTTCATAGTGGCCCGAAGTTATCATGTAGCGGGATTTCTCTCAAGCTTCGAGGACCGCGAGAAGTGCTCCGTGATCCGAGAGCGAATCCCAAGGCGGTTCGGTAAAGCAGTTTGCTTCGATCTCGCGGAATCCTCGCGTATAGATGCGATCGAGCGGAAGAAATGGGAACCAAGCAGGAAAACTCCGTGCATGTTTTCCGTACAGGTTTGAAAAGACTTCTTGAACGCCGAGTTCACCGAACAAAATAGGCGAGGCGTTTTCGCGCCAATCGTTGAAATCTCCGGCGATGATCAGCGGACATTCATCCGGAACGTGTTCGTGGATTCGCTTCACGATTCGGTCGAGCTGTTGAATACGACCTTTCTCGAAGAGATCAAGATGAACGCAAATCAGATGAACATCGGGTCGTCCCGGAAGGAGCGAATTGATCGTCGCGTGCAAAAGGCCACGACGTTCAAAACGATTGTTCGAGATATCGATATTTTCGTAGCTCGTGATGGGACGACGACTGAGAATCGCGTTTCCGTGATGGCCTTCCGTGTAGACGGCGTTTTTTCCGTAAGCGAAATGCGGCCAAAGACTATCGGCGAGATATTCAAGCTGGGTCGCCACGGGCCAATCATTGACGCGTTTTGAGTGACGCTTGTTTTCACCCACGACTTCTTGCAGAAAAACGAGCTCCGCATGCGTGCGTTGAATCGCTTGGCGAATGGCCCCGAGAACAAAACGGCGATCGAGTGAGAACCCTTTGTGAATGTTATAGCTAAGGATCGTCAGCTTTTCGTTGTTTTGCGTAGCGGTCATTTTGCCTATATCCAGTTCTTCAAGATCCAACTAAAAAAGCGCCCGAGCCAAGTACTCAACACTCCGCGAGCGGATCGTATTTCCTCGCTCTGACCGAGATCATTTAAATAGTGTCGTTCCAGTTTCATCAGCGAGTCCTGCTGACTTAAAACTAAGTCCACTTCAAAATCCTGAAGAAGACTACGGCGATTGAGGTTAGATGTACCAACCACCGCCCAGTCGTCTACTATAACGCTCTTCGCGTGGAGAAATCGCGGCAGATATTCAAAGATCCTCACACCTGCGCGCAAGAGAGGTGAATAGTGAGCTGTTGCGACCCAAGGCATGAAGAAGACATCGCTCTTTCTCGGGACCAAAATTCGCACATCCACGCCTCTGGCTGCAGCTTTCGTCAACCGCCGCAGGATGGGCGCTGACGGAGCGAGGTAGGGGTTCGTGATCCAAATTCTTTTTTGGGCGCGCTTTAAGCGGCGTGAAAACTCCTGATAGTGCTTTCGTCTGAGACGGTGAGTGTAGTTGAGGCGTACGAACGGCGAGCGCGGTTTCGTGCGAACCTTTAAGGGAAAAAACGACTCCGTCCAACGCCTTTTTCCTTCGATCGTGTGCGAGCGGAGCCAAACAAAATCGAAAGCCGCAAGTAAGTCTTCAATGGGCTCACCTTCTACTAAAACGGCCGTATCTCGCCAAGCCTGATTGCCCTTTGCCGACGGGCTGTGAAATTCCGAGATGTTCAGGCTTCCCACAATCGCGCGTCGGTGATCAATGATGCAGAGCTTTCGGTGGTCGCGCCGGTTGAGGCGTGAAAGAAGCGCGCTTCGCCCGGCGGAAGCCGAAGCAAAGGGACTTTCGCGTCGTAAACCTAAATCATTGAGGAGGCGTCTTGCCAGATTCGAAACCCGTACAGGGTGGTAGATGCGAATAATGACGCCTTTTCTCTCAAGCTCTTTTGCGCGTCGATCGATCCAGGCCCTCGCGCCGATGCCGTCGACTAAGAGTCTGACTCTTACTCCGCGGGCGGCAGCTTGAGCCAAACCATTTTCGACTCGTCTTCCGATGCCGTCGTCATCGAAGATGTAGGTTTCAAGCTCAATGGTCTCGCGACTCTGCGTGAGTTCACGTTCGAGAGTTGCGAAATAATCATCGCCGTCAAAGATGAGTTGTTCAAGCGTCCAACTTCGTCCCATTTCTTCTTCATCATCAACCGTGGTGAGTGCGATGTCCACTCGCGAAACGGAGTTTACACCTTCTTCTTAGACGTTGCCTCGCGATGAAACTTCGGTCGATGATGTGACCCGTTAGTCAATACTTCGCCCGTCGAGGAGGGCAAAAGGAGGAACCCATGCGCACCAAGTTTATGGAAGAGGCGATTTGCCAGAAGCAGGCAAAAGTTCTCGCGAGTGGAGCATTGGCAGTGAAGACCGGAAAGCATACCGGCCGTGCTGCGAGTTCACGTTTCGTCGTTCGCGACGAGACGACCGAAGAAGCCGTCGATTGGGGTGACGTGAATAAACCTTTTGCGCTCGAGCAAGCGCGTCCGTTTTTCCGCGAAATGCAGAAGCGTTTGGCGGAACAACGAGTGTTTCAAGTGACCAGTCATGTAGGCCCTTTTCCGGTTGAAGTTCTGACGACTAGCTCTTGGCATGCAGCCTTTGCCGATAACATGTTTCGAGAGTCGTTCATCGAGTCGCTCGCCGAACAAGCAAGCCGCACCATGAGCGGCTACGGGACGATCCGTATCTGGCATGATCCTTATACGCCGGCGTCGCACTACGGAATCAACGCACCAGAAGACGCGTTTATCTTGCTCGATCCGACAAATTTTACTGTAGGGATTTGCGGCACTGCCTATGCGGGCGAGATCAAGAAGTCAGCCTTTTCGATGGCGAACTATCTTCTCCCGCTCGCCGGGATCTTGCCGATGCACTCTTCGGCAAACTGTCTCGAAGACGGCACCGAAGCTTGCGTCATCTTCGGTCTCTCGGGGACGGGAAAAACCACTCTTTCGGCACAGGCAGGACGCTACCTCATCGGTGATGATGAAATCGTCTGGAGCGAGCGCGGCCTCTCAAATCTCGAAGGCGGCTGTTACGCGAAACTCATCGGCCTCACGGAAGAAAAAGAACCCGATATATTCCGCGCGGTGAACCGCTTCGGAAGTATTCTTGAGAACGTCTCCTTCAACGACGACACTCGGCAACCGAACTTCGCCGATGGCGCGCTAACTGAGAATACGCGCGGAAGTTACAAGCTTGCGGCACTGGATCGAGTTTTCGATCAGTCTCGGGAAGCGGCTCAACCGAAGACAATTGTGTTTTTAACTGCTGATGCTTTCGGCGCGCTTCCTGCCGTAGCTCGTTTGGACGAATGGCAAATGCGCTATCACTTCATGTCGGGTTTCACCGCAAAGGTCGCCGGCACGGAAATGGGTTTAAAAGAGCCGAAAGCGGCGTTCAGTGCTTGTTTCGGTGCTCCGTTTATGCCGCGCAGTCCATCGGTTTACGCTCATCTTTTGGCGCAGAAGGCTTTGAAAACAGGTGCAAGCGTTTGGCTCCTGAATACAGGGTGGATCGGCGGCTTCCAGAGTGGTCAGCGCTTTCCCCTCCAGGTCACCCGTCGTTTGCTTGAGCTTGTTCAGTCCGGCGAGATGGATCAAGCGTCTTTCGAAAAGCATCCAATCTTTGGATTTGAAGTCCCGAGATCTGTCGCCGGAGTTGAATCGGAAATTTTAAGAAGCCCAGTGGGCCCTCAGGTCGAGGATCTCGCGCGTCGTTTCGTGGCTAATCAAAGTAAGTTTAAGAGCGAAGAGGCGCGTGAGATCTGCATGCGAGGGGGACCTTCGCTCGGCGACACGCGCTCGAGTCTAGAAGCAGAAGTACCGTCGAAGACTTATCAGTGGAGCGGAGCCGCAAGCGCGGCTCCTTGATTTTCCTTACTTGTTCGCCTTGGGAGCTTCTGCGGTCGCTAAGACTCGGAAGGTCTCAAGGCGTTGACTGATCTCCGGTGGGATCTTGATGCCGCCGGAGCCCGAATACCCGAGCGTTACCGAATCCTTGAGCTTTGCAAAACACTGCTCGGCCTGCTTGGTGTGCGGCAGTATGCGGATACATTGCTCGTAGTAAGCTTCATGCAAAGTCCAGAAGCTCATATCGCGTGTTGCTTCCGTCGCCACGCCAGCCCAGTAATAGGCGCGAGCGCTAAAATCTTTGGGTCGTTCCTTTTCTAATAGGAGATCGTGGATGAGGCTTGAAGCTCGGAAGTAGCTGATGTCTTGCGAATGATCGAGGGGGAACTCTTGACGCTTTTGCGCGGTTTTAATTAAGGTCTCCGCGCGCGTGAGTGCTTCCTCGCGAGTTTTCGGAGCAGGTCGTTTTTCTTTGCTCCATTCTTGAACGCTCTTTTTCCACGCAGCGATGGCCTCTTTGCTTGCGGGAGGGAGTGATTTCAACTTCTCAAGCTTGGTTAAAAGTTCCGAAGTCTGTTTCGGATCTTTCTTCACGCGTACCGTGATGGCGAGAGCCGAGCGAGCACTTTGCTCCCATTCAAATGGATCTGCCTTAGCGAGTTTTTCATCGGTCAATGCCGTTTCGAAGGCATCAAGTGATTTATCAAACTGTCGGGTCGCCGCAAAAAACTCGGCCTGCTCAAGGGCATTGAGTTCATTTGTGTTCAAGCTCAGATTGAGGTGCGGAAATTCCGGTCCGTTATTTGTCTGCGTGTGGCACTGGACGCAGTAGGAAGTCGTGTCTCGGAGAACTTGGCGCGCGTACTCGCGATTTCCGCTTCCGAGACTCGCTAATGCCCGTGAGATATCTTCATCGAAGAGACCCGTCATCACGTTCAAGCCAGGATCAGCTCCCGGTTTCTCACCCATCTTCAGACTATGGGATAGCGTGCGAAGTTTGCGCGTTTGGGTCTCGATTTTTTCGTAGTTCTTTTCGTTGTTGAATTTTGACTTCGAAACGATAAGGGGCATCAGTTCAGAAAGGGTTTGCGAGAGTTCCTGCATCTTTCCCGCCCAGGCTTGTGGGGCCGGCGGTGCGGGTGAACTCACAACTTCAGTCGGCTTTTCTTTTGAAGTGCAGCCCATGGTGATGGCGCTCGCTAACGCTGCTGCGGCTAGGGCCGAAAACCCGAGTTTCCCGTAAAATCTGAGGGGCGAAGATAAAAAGCTGGCATTCATGGATGAAGACTCCCGTTCTTGAGGGCCGTGTTGAGATGGGCCAAATCAAATTTCTGGCTTAATCAAAACATGGATCGTTTACGAAACCAACCTTGGAACAACAATCACCGGGGCAGAACTACTGCGAATGACGTCACGGGTGACGCTACCGAGCAAGGCGCTTGCGACCGGGCCCGATTGTGAGATCATCGCCACGAGGATCGATCCGGGATTGGCGCTATAGCCTGAACTCGCTTGGAGTCGCTGAACGTAGTGGACGATCGCGTCCGACGTGGAGCCGCGGTAGCTCTCGCTGATGTAGGTTGCGCGAACGCCCCGGTCTTTGGCGTTTTCCATCCATTGTTTTGCGTCGTGCGAATGGTCCTGAAGAAGTGGCTGAGACATGTAGGCATCAACTGCCACCCACCCGCCGCCAAAGATGTGGACGCCGCTAGAAACGATCGGATCTAGCGTGCTCAGGGCGTTGTGAAAAAGATGAAGCTCAGCCCCGAAACCTGCCGCAAGTGAGAGGACTTCATCATACGCTTGCGCACACGCGGGCGAAAAATCCGTGGGATAGATCAAGACGCGCGGTGAGCTTGAAGCAAGTGCCACTTGCGGACCGTGGAAGAGCACGGGGACCGGAGAGCGATCCAACACCGCTTCGGAAAAACTTCCGATGAGGAAACGCGAAAGACTCCGGTGCCCACGGCTTCCCATGGCGATGAGGTTTGCTCCAATTTTTTTGGCAAAGCGAATGAGGCGGAGTGCTGATGCCGACCGCGAAGCGGTCGACTCAAGTAAGATGCGCGGCGTTTTAAGATCCAGCTCGCGGTAGAGCGAGAGAGTTCTTTGCAACTTCTTCTGCGCCATCGGCTTGAGCGCGGGTTGCAAAAAGCTAGAGACGGCGCGCTCGGCTACGACGTCTTCGCTCAAGACGTAGACGGGGTAGATGGATGCTTGAGGAAAAAGCGTTTGTACGTCGTACGCAACGCCAATTTGTTGGGTTAAATCACTCGCAAAAGCATCGATCGCCCAAACGATGCGCGGGGATTGAAGAGTCGCAAAAAGATCGGCGTTGAGACCACGGGACGGTCCTGCCTTTCGTCGCTGGTAGTTTCCGGCTTGAGCGTTCTTGTTACCACCATTCTCGACTTCAGCATTCGAGCTTAGGATGCTCCCGCGTGCTTCCGCCGGACTTTGGTGGTCTCGATTCGTCGTTTGATAGTTCGCCATAACGCCATCCCTTGCGTAGCGGCTCCCCCCGAA
>SYLX01000085.1 GCA_005808505.1 Bdellovibrionales bacterium
ACTCGAACTGGGAGGGCACGACTCGACCACTTCGGTTTTGCCAGACTTCCGCCGAAAAGAAGGCATGGAAGGCTTCGAAGCTCCCCGATTCTCAAGACTCCGAAGAGCGATGATTTTGCTCGTCGGATCAAGCGCCGGCGCGATCGCGGGCCTCTGTCTTGGTCTCGGCCTTGGCTTTATCACCTACATGCTCACGCAAAATGGCAAGACAACGGTGATGGTGAGCCTTGTGCCCGCGGCCCTTGGACTCATCGCGGGATTCGCGCACGCACGAAACCTCTCACGCGCCATCGAAGAGAAAGAAATCGATAGCGGCGCTGTCTTCATCTCCCCGCTTCGTGTTCTCGGCTGTATCGCCGTCGGGATCGGAGTTTGGTTTTGGACCAAGAATTGGTCTTTAGCAGCCCAGCTTTCCGGATTTATTTTGCTCATCTTGATGATCAAGTCGTGGGCCGAACACGAGAAGATGAAACACGTCGTGCTCGCGCGCGAACTTCAACTGCGCCGGCTCAACGAAGAAGAACGCGAAACGGCCGCGCAAGCGAGAGCACTCCTTGAACCACGAAAAGTTTTAAACGTCTCCGCCGGAACCGACGACAACTTCAACTTTTTACTTCTAGAATTCCGCGGTGCTTATGGCTTCCTGCTCGTGAAGGAACCAGGCGTGGAATTGAGTTTACAATCCGCAGGTCCGTACCCGGTGAAGCTTTCTGACGTGTGCGATCAGATCGTTGAATCGGATTCGCTTTTGATCGCGATCAAAAACGCGGATCTCAAAAACACCGAGAAGATTCGCTTCGTGAAAAGTTGCTCGGGACTTCTTGCGAGCAAACCCTCGATTCCTGCTGAGCCCGCTGCATAAAAAGCAAAAGGGCCACTCCCTTTCGGAAGCGACCCTTCGCATGAAACTCACCGTCGAAATTTATCCTTCGGCTTCGTCTTTGCTCGCCTGCTTCAGCGTGCCTGCTTTTTCAAGTTCTTTGATCTTCGTTGCATCTGGCGCAAGGAGGACGAAGAGCTGACGACCTTCCATCTTCGGCGGTACTTCGACCATCGCGATGTCGGAAAGTCCATCTGTCACCTTCTTCAACAGCTGCATGCCGAGCTCTTGGTGAGCCATTTCGCGTCCGTAGAAGCGGAGGTTCACTTTCACCTTGTCGCCTTCGAGCAAGAAGCGACGCGCGTGATTGAGTTTCACGTCGAGATCGTGCTTGTCCGTGCGCGGACGCAGCTGGATTTCCTTGATGACGATCACGGTCTGATTCTTACGAGCTTGGTGCTCTTTCTTCTTCAACTCGTATTTGTACTTGCCGTAATCCATGATTTTGCAAGTAGGAGGCTTAGCCGTAGGCGCGATCTCGATAAGATCGAGGCCTTTTGCTTCTGCCATACGAAGAGCTTCGATCGGCGGGAATACGCCGAGCATTGTTCCGTCTTCGTCGATCACACGCACTTCAGGTGCGCGAATCTCACGGTTGACGCGCAGGCCATCTTTGCCGCCGCGCTTGGGTCCACGATCACGATCAAAACTCCGACCGCCCATAGGGGGTCGGCCGCCGCCAAAGGTGCTAATTTCGAGCCTCCTGGTTCATTTTTCCGTTCATGTCTGCTTTTTGGCTGTCCGCTCCCGCACTTGTTTCTGTCGCGAGAGGGCTCGTGAGCTGGCGCTCACGAATTTCAGTAACCACTGTCTGTACAAATTGATCGACCGGAAGGTTGTTCACCGTCTGGCCATTACGCAAACGCACGCTCACCATACGGTTCTCAACTTCGTTGTCACCGATGATCAGCATGTATGGCGTTTTTTGCAATTGAGCTTCGCGAATCTTAAAACCGAGCTTTTCGCTGCGAGCATCGAAGTGCGCCCGAACACCCTTTGCACGGAACGTCTTGAGAAGTTCCTCGCAGTAGGCCGCTTGGCGATCCGTGACGTTCAAAATCGCAATTTGCTGAGGCGCGAGCCACGTGGGGAAGTGCCCCGCACAATGTTCAATGTAAATCCCGATGAAGCGTTCAAGCGATCCTAAGATCGCGCGGTGGAGCATGACCGGCCGGTGGGCCGTGTTGTCTTCACCGACGTACTCGAGATTGAAAGCGTTCGGAAGGTTGTAATCGATCTGAATCGTGCCGAGCTGCCAGCTCCGTCCGATCGCATCGACGAAGTGAATTTCTACTTTCGGTCCGTAGAAGGCACCTTCTCCGGGGCTGATCTGGAACGGGATGTTGAGGCCCGTGAGCGCGTCCTTCAACGCACCTTCAGCTTTATCCCAGATCTCGTCAGTTCCCATCCGGTTCTCCGGACGAGTCGCAACGAAGACGCGGAAGTTTGGCATGCCGAGCTTTTTGTAAACGCGCTCGGTGAGCGACATGAAGTCGCGAATCTCACCCTGCATCTGCTCGTGCGTGCAGAAGATATGCGCGTCGTCTTGGCAGAACGAACGAACGCGCGTGAGACCGTGCATAACGCCCGAGCGCTCGAAACGGTGCAAGCGACCGAAGTCAGCCAAGCGCACCGGAAGCTCGCGATAAGAATGGCGTTCAGCGCCGAACATCAAACAGTGGCCCGGGCAGTTCATGGGCTTTAAGCTCGACTCTTGTTCGTCCTTCTCCACAACCGCCGTCATGTACATGTTGTCGCGATAGTTCGCGTAGTGGCCAGACGTCTTGTAGAGATCGACGTTGAAGACCTGAGGCGTGATGACTTCTTGATATCCTGTCTCGAAATATTCCTCGCGGATGTAGTTTACGAGTTCGTTGTAAACGATCGAGCCTTTACCCGTGAAGAACGGTGCTCCAGGCGAAACCGCGTGGAACTGGAAGAGGCCGAGCTCTTTCCCGAGCTTACGGTGATCGCGCTTTTTCGCTTCTTCGATGCGCGTGAGATATTCTTGAAGTTCCTTTTTATCCGCGAACGCTGTCGCGTAGATGCGCTGGAGCTGCGGACGTTTTTCATCGCCGCGCCAGTAAGCGCCCGCGAGGGATAAAACTTTGAAAGCTTTAATCTGACCGGTCGACTTCACGTGGGGGCCGCGGCAAAGGTCAAACCACTTGCCTTGCTTGTAAATACCAACGGTTTTTTCACCCTTAGTCTTCAAGTCTTCGATGATTTCTTTTTTGTAGACCTCACCCATATCAACGAAAGTTTGGATCGCTTTGTCAGCGTCCCAATCTTCGCGGATCAAAGGGATGTCGCGGGCGACGATCTCGCCCATCTTTTTTTCGATGCGCTCAAGATCTTCCGGCGTGAAGTGCCGGGGCGAATCGAAATCGTAGTAGAAGCCGTTGTCGATCACGGGACCGATCGTGACTTTCACGTCGGGCCAGAGTTCTTGAACGGCTTCGGCCATCACGTGCGCGGCCGAGTGACGAATCACTTCCGTTGCTTCAGGGCTTTTCGTCGTCACGATTTCGAGTCGCGTTCCGTCTTTGAGCTTGTGACGGAAGTCGATCACTTCGGGATCGCCATTGATTTTAGCGCCGAGCGTGGCTTTCGCCAAACCCGCGCCGATGCGGGATGCGACGTCAAGAACCGTCGGCTCTTGGTCGAATTCCAAAACGGTATTGTCAGGAAGAGTGATTTTTACGGCTGCCATTAAAGCGTTTGTTCCAAGCTGGATGTCTGCCAGAAGATTTCGCCGCCGAGGAAGGCGCGAGCGCGGCTCGGCGTTGCGAAGAAGATAGTTTTTGGGGCGATAGCGCTCGACATCATCGTGCCCCAGACTTATCTGTAAACGCCCGAAATAGCAAGTTTTCCGGGTCTCCGCCAAGGGAGACCGGGGATGGACTTGAAGCGCTTTCCTGCTGGGATTTAGCCAGACGGTTACTTACGCGTCGCCGAGGGTTGATTCGGCGCAGTAACACCAAAGCTCGTGCTTCCCGCCCGAGCGGGCTGAAACGTGTTGGGCTCAAACATCTTACAGCGAAGAAGCGCCCCGAAAACATCACCCGCCCGGTCGATGTCGACGACTTTGAGCTCACTCAGCGAGGGTCGATCAGGATTCGGCGCCGGGCTGCCTAAACGCATGTTTTCTTTGGCCATGTTGTCCCGAACCGTTTTCAGAGCTTCGCGCGCGTTGGCCCCGATCATCCCGCAGGCGCTGATCTGCTGAACGTTGAAGGCCTTCACGTATTCCATTAGAGGTTTGCACGTCTCGGCATCGAGGGTGCGGTAATCGACGCCCTCCTGGTTCATGCGGATCTTCGTGCTCAAGCCTTTGGCATCGAGGTCCATCGATTCGGAGTCCACTTTGTTGGTCTCAGGATCGATGTATTTGCGTTCAAACTTTGTGGCCTTGCCGTTGGCTTTAGTGATCGTGATCTCCATTCGGCGGGTCTTCATCTTAGGCGCGATCATCGATCCAACGTTCACGTTCGTCTCGACCGTAAGGGTACTGGGATTGTTCCCCTCCCCCGGAATATTCGAGATGACCTTACAGAACTGGGGCGATGCAGGCTTAGGATTACCCTTTTCATCTAACCCACCGAAGCACGAGTTCAGCTGAACAAGGCCGATATCGAGTTCACGCTGTGAGAAAGCTTGAGCTTGGGAAACGAGCAAGAACGGAATCAGTAAAGTCATTCGCATGAAAACCTCGCGGAGTTCATCTTACCAAGATTCGTTGTGAGCGAAAGTTTCTGGCGAAGTTCCTGACTTTGGGCGAGGGCGTGATCCGAAAATAAAAAAGCCGTCGCCTTTCGGCTGACGGCTTTTAGCGATCGCATCAGGATGCGAATTCGACTTAGTAAGTCACGTGGTGGTGGATCGACTCCTCAATGCGAGGATCCTTCACCGGCACGATGTTGTTCTTCGAGAGGAAGTTCGTCACCGACCAGAGGAAGAGTCCGCCGAAGAACAGGAACGTTCCGATCTCCTGCCAGCCGAAAATCCATTGGCCGTGATAGAGATCCGAGTTGTTCACGTAGTTCGGGTAAACCATCCAGTGGATGTCCACGTACTGCATAACGAGGATCAAGCAGCTCACGAGAACTAAGTGACCCGGCGTGCGCTTTGCCGCCTTCGGAAGAAGGAGCAAGAACGGAACCGCGAACTTGAAGATGAGGAGCGAAAGAGTCGCCGCCATCCAGCCGCCAGTCGAACGCGAAAGATAGAAGATCGTCTCTTCAGGCAAGTTCGCGTACCAGATCAAGAGGAACTGCGAGAATCCGATGTAAGCCATGAAGATCGTGAAGGCTTTCAGGAATTTCCCGAGGTCATGTAAGTGATCGTGCGAAACGAGACCGCGGACAAGGCCCTTCTTCATCATCACGACCGTGATGATGATCAGTACCGCGAGCGAAGATTGGAAGAGGCCCGCAAAGCAGTAAACGCCCCAGATCGTCGAGTACCACCACGGCTGGAGGCTCATGAGAGTGTCGACCGAGAAAAGCGAATACGAAAGAGCGAAAACCAGAAGGAACGCGACCGAGATGCCGACGTTTCTTAAAGTATATCTTTCATCTCCGTTCGCATCTTGCTTGAGCGAATTGCCAACGATGAAGTGGCGGAAGCCAAGCCAGAGAGCGAAGAACACAACAAGACGGATCAAGAAAAACGTCATGTTGAGGTAAGCGCTCTTACCTTGAAGAATCGCGTCGCCTGCGAC
>SYLX01000086.1 GCA_005808505.1 Bdellovibrionales bacterium
ATTTGCTGCGAAATCGAGCAGACTTATGCGATGAAGGGTTAAGTCTAAAGCTAAGTTATTGAACCCTCGATACGGCAAATTTAATTATTTGACCGGTTTGTAAGCTTCCGGCTTTAACAGGACAACGCCCGTCACGAGACACCAGCTGCATTGTGAATGAATCTACAACAATTTCGCATGGCAGAACTCGACATCGTCGTCGGACTTTATTTATATCATGATGGTTTGACCAAAAGACCTTTGCTTCTGGAGCCTAAGCGTGAGTCGCATCATTTCCGCTGATCGATTGTTTCGCTCTCGATCAACATTGCCGCCTTCGGGCATCGAAGCACAAACCCTTCGCTCGACTTGCGCTCAAGTTCATAAAAAATGTTTAGCGGCAGTTTCTGCACTTGTGGAACTGAGCTGCAGCTCGACAATGACCACAAACTCTTCGAGTGGCGCATCAACTCATCGCGCAGCTAATTCGCCGGATCATGGGTCGGCCGCCATTTCTTCGTCGTCGGAGTGCATGGCGCTTTTGTTGAGCTGCGCGCAGCTTGCTCACTCGACGCTTTCACTTCTCCAAACGAATATGGATCTCGCCGTACGGACATCAGCTCTTTGCGCCGAAGCGTGTCTGATGTGTGCCAATGCCTTGTCGGACAACGAAGCGAAGACCTTCCGCGAGAAGCTCGTCTTCTCCGAATGTGCTCAAGCTTGCCGTGCCTGCGCAGACGCTTGTTTCGCTGTTCTCCGCACTTTGCCGTAAGTCTCGATTCGAGACAGAAAACTAAGCCCTCTTGCGTTGGCAACCCGTTCTGAGCTATCTTTTGGACTGCGGGCCCAAACCCGCGACTATGCGCAAATAAAGCCAAGCCTTTCTTCTTATTTCTTCTTCCTAAAAATTTCGGACGAAAGTTCGCGCGATCGCATTTAGCTCACGCTTCTCCCATGTCACATGGGATTTCACGGAGCTTTAGCTGAGATCCGAGCGCGACGATTCGCTTGCGAGGCGGCGCATGGCTCATATTCATGATTCAACAGATTCATCACCAGTTTTAATTGGAACTTCGATTAGCTACACGTTCCCTGACGGAGAAAAACTCTTCGAGTCCCTCTCTTTTTCACTGACTCGCAAAAAAACTGCGATCATTGGAATCAATGGAAGTGGAAAGTCGACGCTCATGCGAATAGCCGCAGGGCTACTCAAACCGTCGACGGGAGAAATCGTTCATCGCGGAACACTTCTCTACTTGCCGCAAACGTCAGTTGATCAACCGGACTCAACGATTGCAGATGCCCTCGGCATTTCCGGAAAACTGTCGGCCCTTGAGCGCTTAGGCGCAGGGGATGACGACCCTCGACTCTTCGAGACGATCGGAGAAGATTGGCTCACAGCCGAGCGTGCGACAACGGCACTCGAGAAATTCGAACTGCAGTTCGTGCGCCTCAACTCCCCGGTCGATCGATTAAGTCCAGGCGAGCGGATGCGTTTACGATTGGTGAGAATCGATCTGCAAGCGCCCGACCTTCTTCTTTTGGATGAGCCCACAAACCATCTAGATGCCGCCGGCCGGCGCTGGATGAAACAGACTTTGGAAGATTATAAAGGCGCCGTTCTCCTAATAAGCCATGACCGAGAGCTTCTGGAGACGGTGGAAAATACTTGGGAGCTCACTGCAAGTGGCCTGCAAACTTTTGGAGGAGGATATTCTTTCTACAAAGAAATCAAGGAAGCTCACCGGAGCCGTGCCGAACTGCGACTTACCTACGCAAAGCAAGAAGCAGATCTTCGAGCAAAACAAGGTCAAGACGCGAAACTTCGTCAGCAGAAGCGGATCGAGAAGGGCAAAAAAATCCAAGCGAAAGGAGGGATCCCAAGAATTGCGGCAGGCCTTCTAAAACGTCGCGCCCAAGAAACGCTCGCCAAAACTTCCGGACTTCACGACAAACGTGTTGAGGCGGCGAATTCCGAACTCACGCTCGCGCGCACGCAAGCACCGATTGAAGCATCCATTGTGATTGATGCTCACTACGAAGCTTCGCCGGAGGGGCTCATCCTCGTCCACGCAAAAGATTTTAACTGTGCAGTGCCCACCGAAAACGGACTGCGATGGCTGTGGTCAGCGGACCTCAACTTCACTCTCAAGGGTCGTGAGCGGTGGGCGTTAACGGGTGCGAACGGCTCAGGCAAAAGCACTCTTCTACGGAGAATCGAATCAGCAGCTTGCGCGAAGACAAATGATCGTTCGAAAGATTCCGCGCCGATCACTCGCGGTGAGTTATCCACTCGTTTTGGAGCTGTGGCGTATTTAAATCAGGAACCGGAGTTTCTTGCGACGGAGAAACCACTTCTCGACATCTTTCGTGAACGCACTCCCCAGCTTTCTGAAGATGAGCGACGCGTTCGCTTGGCGCGCTTTCTTTTTCCTGGACCAAAGGCGATGCAGACTTGCTCCTCCTTGAGCGGTGGGGAGAAAATGCGTGCGGCTCTAGCCTGTGTACTCAATCAGGATCCGCTCCCGCGGCTTTTGATTCTCGATGAACCTACAAACGATCTCGATCTCGCGTCGGTGGAACAAATTGAAAAAGCGCTCAGGGAACTCAGTTGCGCGCTTTTCGTGGTTTCTCATGATCCGCGTTTTTTAGAGGCGATTGGGATCGATCACAGGCTGGAGCTATCGTAGATGGCGTTGCTTGCGCTCCCAGACCTGTTGGTGGGAGAATATTTAGAACCCAAAGTCATCTTCAGGAGTCTTCCCGGTGCTCACCGCAACGAACGATAATCTTACGCAGGATCTGAAACGAGCGCTCACGGATATCATTTCCGAAACGAACGGCATCAATCTGTCGGACACTCTCGAACTTATGGCGAGTTCTGAAAACGTCCGGCAGAAGCCTCAAATTCAAAAACTGGCTGTCGAGTTCCGCAATCTCCTATTCCAATTCCAGAGCGACCAGATTGGCATGGAGACACTCCTCTCGCATCCAGTGGCCAGAGGGCTATTTGAGTTTTTCCGCGAGTTCCCGCTTCCCTACCGTGACGAGCACACGCATTTAACGGGAGCGCTTTCGGCAGACTTCATCTATCCCCGATTGAAGAAGCTTCTCGAGGGCCCGAGCAAAGAGATCTACGAAGAAAAAATTCGCTCCATCTATGGCCCGTCGAGTTTGCCGATCAAATCGGTCGAAGATGTCGAACGCCTGTTGAAGATCAAGGATGACGAACGTTTTAGCCGATACTTGAGCATCTTGATGCTTCCGAAGCTCTTGCTTACCGATCGCCAAACGCATCGCGAAGCGGCCTACCACATGGCAAAAGAACTCTACACGAAATACAACGTCGGTTTTATTCGCTTAAAGTTCACGCTCTCTCGCGCCACTTCGGATGAAGCAGAAAAAGTACCCGGACTCGAGAATCTCACCGAAGATGACGTTGCCCTTGGCCTCTACGACGGCTTCATGGACTTCAAGAAAGAAGTTCCGCAGTGGGATTTCATCCTTTCGCCGAGCTTCCGGAAAGAGGCCGCCGCTTTCGACAACAAGCGCTATTCTTCAAAGCGTGAGCACTTCCAAGCGCAGGTGAACAAGATCCTAGAGTTGCTCGACAAGCATCCTCAACTTCGGCCTTACATGGTGGAAGTCGACACAGTCGGCAACGAATCCGAGCTCTATCGCAAAAGCCACTTCATGGACATGAAGATCGGCTTCCGCAAACTTCAATACCGCGGCTTCAAAATCCGCTCGCACCACGGCGAGATTTGGAAAACACTGCGCCGCGGGATCCAAGCCGTCGACAACGCCATGAACATTTGGCGCATCGACACGCTTGAGCACGGGCTTTCTCTGGGAATCAATCCGAACTTCTACTTCCACTCTCTCTACCAACGCGTCCTCAAGTGGAACCGTCGAGGGGAAGCCATTCGCCCTGGCACACCTGAGTACAACGAAGTTAGCGAAATGGATTGGAATGAGCAGAACCATTCCGTGCGCGAGAAGTTGATCAACGGCGAAAAGCTCAATGAAGACGAAGTCCTTCTCTTCACGAAAGCGAAGTTCCATACCGCCCGTGAAGTCGAGATTTATCAGCACGACATCCTCGATCGCATGATCGACAAAGGTGTCACGCTCGTGTCGCTTCCTTCGAGCAACAACAAACTCACGGTCGCTTTCGAAGATTACAAAGATCACCCTTTCTCGTGGTGGGAGAAAAAAGGCGTAATCCTCGGCGTGGGAACTGACAACTACGTCACGCTTGATACGAACTTCATTCAAGAGCTTTTGATCCTGCTCTTTGCGGATCCTCAGGGCCTTAAGATCACGAAGTTGTTGATGGTCGCAACTGGTGAACACCGCCGCCCGCACTTAAGCCATCACTTTTGGCAGATGCGGAAGAAAGCTCTCGCTCAAAAGAAGTAAGCCCTAAGCTGACTTCAATGCTCTTATTTTACAACAACGACAGACGCGCGTCCCGAGCGACGCGCGATCTGCACGCTGACATCGCTGATATAGTTATCGATGCTTAAATCCAACTCACCACTTGCAATCGTCAACCCCTTGATTCGCAGCGACTCGAGCGAAGTCGGAAGTCTCGGATGGCGAAGTTCGACTCGCCCTTGAGTCGCATCGATCGTCAGCCCCAAGAGCGACTGAATTAGCGAATAAACGGCGGCAGCCGACCAGGCTTGCGGCGCGCAGGCATGCGGGTAAAGAGTGGGGGCTTCACCTTCTCGCCTCACGAATCCGCAGAAGACTTCGGGCATCCGCTGAAGCTCCATGTAATTTGCGGCTCGAAAAAGGCCGGTGAAAATTCGCTCGACCTCATCGGTAAAACCGTAACGGCTCAAACCCCACGCGATCAAGGCAACATCATGAGGCCAGACCGAACCGTTATGGTAGGACATGGGGTTGTACCTTGATGCATCGGTCGCGATCGTTCGAACACCCCAGCCGGAGAAACTCTCCGGGCTCAACAATGTTTTTGCCAAACGTTCCGCTCTTTCCTCTTTCACGATACCGGTAAAAAGAGTCTGGCCGGCGTTGGAACTCTTCACACGACAAGGCTTCTTGTCGGCATCGAGCGCAAGTGCGTAGGTGCCGAGATCATCCAGCCAAAACGCTTCATCGAAACGTTCTTTGAGTCGAGCTGCACGCTTACGTAACTCTTCAGCTTGGTCGGCTTCACGGAGAGCCTCGGCAATTATCGCGGCTTCGATCCAAGCCATGTAGGCGTAGCCTTGCACTTCGCACAGCGCGATCGGCGCTCGCGCATCGTCGCCGTTCTCATGGAAGATACAATCCATCGAATCTTTCCAGCCCTGGTGAATCAGACCATTCGGTGTTTGACGCTCATATTCAATGAAACCATCTTTATCGGGATCGCCGTATTCTTCCATCCACTGGAGGGCCTTTTTAATTTGAGGCCAAATACCTTTGACGGTTTCAAGATCGGCGGTTCTTTGATAGTACGCACCGGCAAGGGCCACGAAGAGTGGCGTTGAATCAATGCTACCGTAGTAGCGACCAAAAGGGACTTCGCTGAGTGACGCCATCTCGCCGCAACGAACTTCGTGGACTATTTTTCCAGGCGTTGCGTCTCGGTCCGCATCGATACTCTGGCTTTGCGTACTCGCCAAATAACGAAGGACCCCTTTTGCGAGGGCCGGATTCACCCAAAGGCACTCCAGGGCCGTCAACACACCGTCACGACCGAACGGAGCGCAGAACCACGGGATGCCTGCAAATGGGTAGAGATCGCCTTCTCCTGTATCGGTTGTCATCATCACGAGATCATCGGTTGAGCGACGTAACCAGAGTTCGAATTGTTCGTTAGAACTTCGCACGCGCGCGAAGCGTCCCGAACCTTCTGCGTGATCTTGTTGGATTCGCTTCAGACCGTCGTGAAACGACACGGAAGCCAAATCGGAGCCGGGGACCATTCGGGCCGCGGCGCCCTCTAGGAACGAGATTTCAAATTGGTAGCTGATACGGCCTTTCGCCGGAATCTGAATTGGGAAAAGAATCTGTGATCCTTGAAGCGTAAAATCCGCATTTGGCAAGCGCGCTACGGTCATGCGAGGTAAACCATCGAGCCCCGTATAACGGAAGTAGACTCTTTCACCTTCGCGGCGCAAAGGCTCCAAACTTCCGCGCTTTGCTCGCGGGATGCCGCGCACTTCGAAGATGTCAGCGTAATCGGCGCCGAGGAGATATCCTATCTCCGTCGAGATGTCTCGAAACCCATAGTTGATGAGCTCAACTTGCTCTAAACAAACACCATCGAGAAGAAATTTTTCACGATGGATGTAGAGCGCACCTTTGTGAATGGCGCCGAGTTCTTGAGATCTGAGATCTCCGTTTGTCATATCGACTTTTAAGAGTCCGTTGTCGTCGCGCAAGGTGGAATTCAACAGCAGAGGTCGCGCCCCGAAAATCGTGAAACGGCATTTGGAAAGGTAGCGCGTACCGCGATAAAAGAGACCACTCTCTCCGTACGATTCAGGATCAAGATCGCCGTAGGCATCGAAAATCGCGAAGGTCTCTCCTTGTTTCAGAACGCGCGTTTCGTGATCTGCGTGAGCCGAGGGGCCTAACACGTAATACTGATCATCGGTACGGGGACCCTCTTGCAGTCGGGATTGAATGGATCCAATCATCGGCGCTACTCCTCAACTTTCCTAAACCTAAATCACTTCTGTGGATGTCGACAGAATCCTGGAGAGAGGGCGAGCATGACTGATCGCGCGGGTCCGAAACTGCTTTTTCAAAAGCTGAGTTTCGTATATCTCCAGATAATCTGTGGCCATCCTCTCAACCGAGAATCGAAGTTCGAAATCGCGGCGACAATCGCGTCTGCTGATCGACGGCAGCTTTTCGATCGCTTCGCACGCCTCGATGACGTTGTTAACGATGAATCCCGTCTTCCCGTCGCGAATAACTTCTGGAACCGACCCGTTAGCGAACGCAATCACAGGCGCCCCGCAAGCGAGAGCCTCAATCATGACCAGACCAAACGGTTCCGGCCATGCGATGGGGAACAAGAGCGCTTTCGCTCCGCCGAGGAGCTTCGCTTTTTCAGCTTCCCCGACTTCTCCTACGTATTTGACACCCGAACGGCGCAGGAGCGACTCGATCGATCGATAGTAATCCAAATCGTAGGTTTCGATTTTGGCGGCTATCTTCAATAGCATCTTCGCGCGTTCGGCGATCTCGATCGCTTCGAGAACGCCTTTTTCGGGTGAAATGCGTCCGACAAACAGGAGGTAGTCATGATTCGCCGCAGGTGAAACCTTCATCAGCCCTTCGCGCATCCCGTGATGAACCGTTCCGATCCAATTTTGATCCGGCAGAGCCCGCCGCTGACTCCGTGAAATCGACACTAGCGCAAGATCTCGGTACTCGTTAAAGAGATCGCGATACTCTGGCAAATCAAGGCGTCCGTGGAGCGTCGAGAGACAAGTGACACCGAACTCACGCTCGAGTTCACGCGCAAGCGGAAAATGCATGTACTCCGTGTGGAAGTGGATGACATCGAACTCATCAGCGAGGGCGCGGAGTCGCTCGAACATGAGCAGGTGGGGCGCTAGATTTTCTCTAGCCCCGGCCGCGCGCAGACCGCATCGCCCCGTTGGTACTAAGCATGCGCTCGTGACGGAGTCCCCGCTCGCAAACAACGTCACTTCGTGACCAAGATCAACCAACTCCTCCGTAAGCCACGACACAACTCTCTCCGTGCCACCGTAGAGTCGCGGTGGAACACTCTCAAACAAGGGGGACACTTGAGCAATGCGCATGATGGGTTCTCCTGTCGCTTCTGCCACGCTATCGACGAGAGAGGACATTACGCATCGTGAAATCTTGTAGAAATCGTTTCCTGCTCAAAAACAAAGCGCGGCTTACCTCTTCGGTAGCCGCGCTCAGCTAGGTTTTCCACGGTGGGAAAAGTTCTCGACTTGTTAAATTCACTTCGCCGGTGTTGCGGTAGCAGCAGCTGCTGCACCTTCGGCTTCAACGGCTTCTGCGTCGATTTTCAGTTCAACTTCGTCGCTGACCACGGGCCCAGCTTCAACCGCTTTGTTCCAAGTCAGACCCCAGTCTTTGCGGTTGATCTTCGTCGTAGCTGAAAAGCCAGCGCGGTTTTTGCCCTGCATGTCTTTCACGGTTCCTTTATGCACGAGAGCGAACTTCACGGGCTTCGTAACGCCGTGGAGCGTGAGATCGCCGGCCCACTCGTACTTGTCTTTGCCCGTTTTTTTAATTTTTGAATTCGTAATCGAAATCATAGGGAACTTTTCCGCGTCAAAGAAATCAGCGCTGCGAAGGTGTTCGTCGCGTTTAGCGTTGCCAGTGTCGATCGAGGCAGCTTTGACTTCGAATTTCGAATTCCCGAGGGTGCCTTTTTTCGGATCGAAAGTGAAAGTGCCTTCGAAATCTTTGAACTGGCCGTCGACCGTGCTGATCATCATGTGGCGAACTGAGAAGCCAACTTTCGAGTGCGCTTGATCCACGACCCAGTCAGCAGCGTAAGCCGGAAGTGTCATCGCGAATGCCGAAACGGCGGCAAGTGTTTTCAAGGAAAACAGAGTGCGGGACATGAACATACGAAAGTCTCCTCTGATGCAATTCAGGTTGAGAAAGGTCATTGGTCCCCCAATTGGACCCGAACCTTTTGCAGATCTCAACGAGATTTTTGCGAGTGATCGCGAGCGAGAAGCACTGTCCCGGGAAATCTTCGCTTAAAGTGGTTCGCGCACGTATTTTCTCATGCGAAAGCGGGTCTAATCCTTCACTCTTCGAGTTTGCCCTGCTATAAATTTCTGAGCCTAGCAGGGGCACTAAGCCCCAATTCCAACAGTGATCTGGATTTTCCATTTTGGAGAGCGCATGACCTCGAACCTCAAGTACTTCACCGGATCGTTCGCGACCACGATCGGTGGACTCATTCTCGGCGGCGGCATCGGTTACTATTACTCGAATACGATGGCCGGCGTGCTGAGCACGGTTTTCATCTGCGCAATCCTCGGGGTCCTCGAAGTCTCACTGTCATTTGATAACGCCGTCGTGAACGCAACGGTCTTGCGAAAAATGACGCCCTTATGGCGACACCGCTTCATCACTTGGGGTATGTTGATCGCGGTCTTCGGGATGCGCTTAATCTTCCCGCTCGCGATCGTCGGAATCGTTGCGGCCGTCAATCCCTGGGACGCCCTTGTCCTCGCTGCAGTTGATCCTGAAAAATACGCGGCGATCATGCGATCCGTTCACGTGCCGGTTGCTGCGTTCGGTGGATCTTTCTTGCTTATGGTTGCACTCAAATACTTCTTTGACCGCAACAAAGATGTTCACTGGATCAAATTCATCGAAGATCCGCTCGCGAAGCTCGGTCGTCTTGAGGGCTTCGAACTCGCGGTCGCGATGGTTTGCATCTACTTCATTTCGCGAAGCCTCAACACCGATGACAAAATCAGCTTCTTGGTTTCCGGCATCTTTGGCTTGGTGACGTTCATTTTGGTGGATGGCATCAGCGCCGTTCTCGAAGGTCCGGATGAAGAAGAAAATCCTGGCGCGGTTAAGGACTTGCACAAAGCGAGCGCCGGCATGTTCATTTATCTCGAGGTTCTCGACGCTTCGTTCAGCTTCGACGGAGTTGTTGGCGCCTTTGCGATCACGAACAATCTCTTCATCATCGCAATCGGTTTAGGCATCGGCGCAATGTTCGTGCGAAGCTTGACGATCATGCTCGTTGACCGCGGAACGCTAGCCCACTACGCCTACTTAGAGCACGGTGCCTTTTACGCGATCGGCGCTCTTGCGGCGATCATGTTCATCAACACGTTCCACCATATCCCTGAAGTGATTACGGGCCTGATCGGCGCCGCGTTCATTGGTCTTTCGTTCTGGGCTTCGGTTCGAAAGAACAGGAAGAGCGGTGGTCCCGCCGTGATCAATATCGGAAGTTGATTCAAGAGAAGCGCGGTAGAAACAAAATGGCCGCCACGAAAGTCGGGATCAAGGCCGCGACAAAAAGTTTGATCGGGCTGATCCCCTCCTCACCAAACGAAGCATTCAGGATTCCGTAACCCGCGGGATTTGGCGCGTTTGCAATCACCGTGAGACCGCCGCCAACGACACTTCCGGCAACGAGATAGTACTTTGAACTGTCGGAAAGACCTTCGACCAATGAACCAAGGTAAGTGATCGCGGCGTTGTCGACGACGGCTGTGAGACCCATGGCGCTTAGATAGAGCGGCAAATCCGACAAATTCTGGAGCACAGGTTGAAGCCACCACTTTTGCGGTCCGCCAAGCACAACAAGACCAGCTAAGAAAAACCCAACAAGCAAACCTTCTTTGAGTTTCAATTCAGTCTGATACTCGCGCGTGACCGTCGTGAGCCCAATAAAGAATAAAAACAACCCAACAAAAACCACCGGATGGTGCGAACTCATCACGATGCCCGCTACGAAGAGAAGATGAAGCCCGACAACCCAAGCAGGAAGTGATGCGGTTTTCCTCTTGCCTTCCCACTTCAAATTTTTAATTTCAATACGATGGCGAAAGGCGATGATTAGGGTCGACAGCGCGCAAGCGATCGCGCCCCGCCAACCGAAATTTGAGAGCATGTAAGAGAGATCCCAACCCCAGGTGCTCGCGACCATCAGAACGGGCGGAGCCGCGTAGGGAGTTAACGTTCCTCCGATTGATACGTTCACGAACAATAATCCGATCGTTGCGTAACGCAATTGAGGTGAGAGATTTTTATCGTAGAAGCGGTTAAGAAGCGTTAGCGCGGTTACGGTCATCGCGGCGGGCTCGGTGATAAAGCTTCCCAGTAACGGACCCAAAATCAAAGTCGTGATGTAAAAAGCGAGCGGCGCCGGTAGCGGCAAAAGTTTTGCGACTGCCTCGATCAGCTTTTCTGCGAATGTCAGCACTGGCTTCGTCGCGCACGCGACCATAATCACGAAAACGAAAAGCGGCTCGGTGAAGTTGAGGCTTTCGAGCCGCGCAAGCGCTGTCGACGACCCGGTGGTGATCCAAGCAATGAGAATGTAAACCGCGGCCCAGAGTCCGAAGACGACTTCGACTTCACCTAAAAGGTGGAAGAAGTTTTCGCCCACCGAACCCTCTTTGAAACGGGAGTGCGCAATGTGCTGAAACTTTTTAACGGAAAAAGTATGTAAGAGTGCAAGCACGAAGCAAATCGTGGCGGCGATTTCAAGCGCGGAAAGTCCAGGCATTCGATCCCCTTTTCTCTGCTTTCGAGAGTCGACTGGTGTCGTGCCGATCGCAAGGGAAAACGTCCCGCGACGAAGGCCCAATCTTGCGCGAACCAGCCTTGAGCAAGCGTCGATCATCGTGGGAATCTAATTTTGCACCATGCTGACGCTTTGGTCGATTCTCCAACAGACACTCATCCAATTCGTTTCGCTGTTCGGCGTATTTATGATCGGCGGCGCAATCCTCACTTTGCTTTCTCGTTGGACAAACAACGCATTTCGCCAATTTCTTTTTCCCGATTTCGGCATGTATGCGTTTGGATCAATTGGTGTTCCCGTTCATGAATTTTGCCATGCGCTTTTCTGCAAACTCTTCTTTCACGAAGTTGGAAAAGTGAAGTGGTTCGATCCAGCGGCAAAGGGCGGAGCTCACGGGTCTGTAACGCACTACTATAATCCTTGGAATCTTTATCACCGCATCGGCCACTTCTTCATCGGTCTCGGCCCCGCCATCCTCGGACCTCTCATCTTAGGCATTTTATTTTACGCGCTTGTCCCGGCAGGGCGCGGCGTATTCCAATGGACCGACGGAAATTGGTACGCACTTGTGCCTTTGATCAAGGCCTTAGTTAAAGCTTTAGTGCATCCGGCGACGGTGACGTCACCTTTGTTTTACCTGTTTTTGTATCTCGCTCTTTGCATCTCTTCACAAATCGAACTCTCGAATGAGGACATCAAGCAAGCAGCACAGGGAATTGTGCCGCTGCTGATCGTTCTTCTCCTCGCCAACATCTTAGCGTGGGCGATCGGATTTGGATGGCACGCGCGCGTGATGAAAATCGGAACGTTGACCATGATGACGGGCGCTGGCGTTTTTATCTTCGCGTCGATGCTATCGGCTTTGAACTTGGCGCTCTGCACGGCCCTCTTTGGTGTGATCAACCGCCTCAGCGGACGCCCGGGCATCAATCCTTTTCGTGCAAATTCTTGAATCATCCGGGGAAAGATTCACGATTTGCTCAATCATCGCGAACTGAACTTCGTTAGTTTCGTGGAAGTTTTCCTGAAGGAGGCTTCCACACATGTTTTCGACTGTACTCCTCGATGTTGACGGAACTTTGATCGACTCAAACGACCAACATGCCCTCAGTTGGGTCGATGCTTTCGCAACTGAAGGCATTAAAGCTGATCTCGAAGAAGTTCGGCGCCTCATCGGAATGGGCGGAGACCGCCTTATGCCAAAGGTTTCTGGCATTGACGAAGAATCCCCTATCGGAAAACGAATCAGCGAACGGCGCGGAGAAATCTTCCGTGAGAAATATTTTTCGGAACTCCGTCCTTTCCCAAAAGTACGAGAAATGATTCTGCGAATGAAAGATCAGGGCTTGCAACTTTGCGTTGCGAGCTCATCGGACAAAGCGCAGCTTGGTAAACTTTTGCAAGCCGCGGGCGTGAGCGACCTGCTTCCGCAAACGACGTCGAAGGACGACGCTGAAAGCTCAAAGCCCGCGCCCGACATCATCGAAGCTGTTTTAGAAACAGTTGGCGCCCGTGCGCGAAACGCAGTGATGGTCGGCGACACTCCTTACGACATTATGGCTGCAAAACGGGCGGGCGTTGCGAGCATCGCACTTCGCTGCGGCGGCTGGGGCGACGAGGACCTCGCGGGCGCCATCGCAATTTACGATGACCCAGCGGACCTGCTCGCGAATTTTGAGCGTTCAGTCTTCGTGGGCCACAGCGTAGGGCTCGAACTCGAGGGTTAATGAATTGTATAAGGGCGATGTGACTCCCTCACCGTGCGGAACTTGTTCATGTGTTCGCGGCCGAAGACTTGTTCCGCCGCATGCATGTTGTGCTGGCGGCAGAGGCAACGAAGGTTGCTGAGTTGGTTGGTGCCACCTTTCGCCTTCGGGATGATGTGATCCACTTGCAAATTATGAGTTGAGTTGCAACGTTGTTGGGTCACGGGATCAACGTACTCGCAGGTCTGGGCTCTTTGGATGACGTAGCGGCGGAGTTTGCTGGGAAGAGACTTCGCAGCGGTTTCGCGGGGCGTCTCTTCTTGAACGGGTTCGAGTTGCTTGAGGAGTGCGGTGAATGCTTCGTCGAGAACTTCGGCGGAGTTCGTGGTGCCGAGAAGTTCCTTGAGGCGTTCGAGTTTGGCGCGGGTTTGAGCTGGGAGATCCATAGTTAGTCGTGACTGGTCCTCGTTGAGTGTGCGGAGTGTGTCTTTGCTCGTTTTCGCTTCGGGGAACTCGGCTGCGAGAAGTTGTTCGGTTTGAGCGGAAGTTTTTCGCTCGATCTTGGAGACGAGTTCTTGTTTGGCTTCTTTGGTC
>SYLX01000087.1 GCA_005808505.1 Bdellovibrionales bacterium
CTCGTGCAGAACCCAATCGACAAATCGCAAAAACCAGCGATTGGAACAGATGAAAACTTAAGCAAACCCAAGCGTAAAAAGAAGAAAGACACCCTTTCTCCGGGCGAGTTGCATGCGTAAACCGTGTTCCTTCAGAGGAACTAAATTTCTTTCGTAAGTTCGTGAAGAGAACTTATAAACCCCCGGCCTGATTCCGGGGGTTTTCGTCATCGCTCGCGTTTATCGTAGAGAATTGAAGCGCTCTCGTGATTATCTCCTTTCTGTCAGAACGGAGGTCATTGACGATGACGCAAAATCAGAAATCAAATCTAACTCAACTTCCCGTAGCGCTTCTCGTTTGCTCGACGCTGGGCTTAAGCGCGTGCGCGGGTGCCGCGAAAAAAACCAAAGAAGGCGGCCTTGCGGGCGCAGTCGTTGGAGGCGTGGTGGGTGCCGCAACGGGCGGTAAAAAAGGTGCCGCGATTGGTGCTGCAACAGGTGCAGCTGCAGGTGCCGCGATCGGCAATTATCTCGATCGCCGGGCGCGCGAACTCGACAAAGTCGTTGAGACAAAAAAGACAAACGACGGTTTGATGGTCACCTTGAAAAACGACGTCTTGTTCGACTTTGACCGCGCAAGCCTAAAGGACCAAGCGCAAGTGACTCTGAAGGAGCTTGCCGATATCCTTGCTAAATATCCGGGCGACAAACTGCGCATCACGGGCTTCACCGACAACATCGGAACCGAAGCTTACAACCAAGATCTCAGCGAAGAACGAGCGGCTGCCGTTCGCGGATTCCTTTCGGAAAACGGCGTTGCTGCGGATCGCATGAACGCGGTTGGCGTTGGCGAAACGCGCGCAAAAGGCGACACCGACGAAGCTCGCGCAAAAGACCGTAAAGTTGAAATTTACATCGACGTTCAAGAACCCCGTAAAGGCTAACGAGGAGTCAGGATGATGAAATCGAATTTGTTTGGCCGATTGATGGTCTTTTCTATGATCGCGCTCTCGATGGCGGCAACTCGCGCCCAGGCGCAAACGGAGCTTCCGCAGCCGTCTGGCTACGCAGGCCTTGCGTTAGGTTACGCGGATCCGAGTGATCTAAACGGTCGTTTGGGTTACGGAGCCAACATTGGCCTGAAGTTCCCCTACGGACTTGGCGCTGGCTTGTTCTTCTTGAACTCGGCTGGCTCCGAGAACGGCATCGATACGGCGATCTCGCACTACGGTATTGAAGCTCACTACGGCTTTGCGTTCTTCGATGCAGAAAAGCCGCAACCTGGTTTCGGTAGCCCCGCTCCTGGCTTGAAGCTTGGCGCCCGTCTCGGTGCTTCAACCTTCGGGGCAACGGGAACAAATGCTCCGGCAGGTAAGACAAGCTTCACGGCTGGTCCTTCTGTGGCTTACGATATCGAGATCCCTTATGGTCTCACGGTAGGTGCTGACGTGAGTGCGATGTTCACGTTCGGTGAACGCTCGGGCTCGACGCTCTATGCTCTCGCTACGACGAAGTATTGGTTCTAACTCTTTGTAGCTCAGGCGTGAGCTGAAAAAAAAGGGCCCGGGCTAAAACCCAGGCCCTTTTCTTTTTCGATCTACTGGAAATTAACGATCCGTTGGCTCAGGCTTTTGAGCATTCGGAGCTTTGCGATCGGTGGCAATCTCTTCAGCTGAAGGAGCGTCGCCGCCCATCGCCTTCATGCGTGTTGCCGCGACTTCATGCTCGTTTTCGATTTCCATCTGACCAATCAAGGCTTGATGCTCAAGACCCTCATGATTTTGGCTCGAGTTCGGAACGACATTGTGATTGATGGTGTCGTTTCGATAGTCCGCGGGTTTACCGGTGTAATCGTCCATTTTCTTATCGTGCGTAGGCATTCAAACATCCTCCCAAATAAAACGCTGGCATTTTATCTCGTCTCTCGATTTTAAAGTGTCACTTGATCTCCACAAATGGGCCCAAGCTTGCGGCAGAACGTGACAGATGGAGCAACGAGGTTGGTTTACAATTTGTGACGCCACTCAATGGCCACCTCGTGGCCGCATAAGGGAGGATGCCGAAATGAGAAGATCAACAAAGATGATACTGCCGGTCAGCTTCTTCTGCGCACTTGCACTGCAAGGTTGCTCACAAGGCGGCAACAATTCGGATAACGGTGATAGCGGTAACAACAGTCCTGCAGAGAACCCTGCGCCAGCCCCTCAGCCCCGCGCCTGGAGCCTTTTGAAACTCACAGAAACGGGACTTCCGACTTCGTCTGACGATTGTAAGACGGTTACATTCGAAGTTTATCCCGATGCACGGTGGAGACAAGATCGTTGCGGTACAATCAAAGAAGGGACTCTTTCGGCTGAAGCCTTCGATGCTCTCGCGCTTCGCGCCGATGCGGTAGCTGCGCAAGGGGCCGATGCCCTGAGAACACCAAACTGCCAACCGTTCAGCCGCACGACCGGCGGCGAATATGTTTTCAACATGGATCTGAACGATGCCTCCATTCCGACGGCAGAGCTGATCCGAATCGATATCGCAACGACTTGTCATGCTGGCAACGTGCAAGAAGCGGAGCGTCTCGCAAATCGCTTGGAATATGTTTGGGATCAACTGCAACCTGCGGGCGAGCCGCTTCAATGTATTCCGGAAATACCGCACTGCCCAGGCCGCTCGCACGGCGATGACGATTAATCTAGATTTCGAAATTAAGAGCGAATGAGAAGGAGAAAATATGGAAAGAAAAAAGCGCGATCTGGACACTGAAGACATCGGAGAAAAAATCCCCGAGATTCACGATCCTCAGGGAATTCCTTCGCCGGAAAAAGATCCGGAAACAAATCAGAGCCCTGTTGAGGCCCCTACCGATCCTGACATTGAAAAGCAAAAAGAAATCAGAGTGGAATAAAAAAAGCCCCGCCGTTGCGGGGCCTTTTCTTTACTGGATGGAAGCGAGGACTTTATCCAAGTCACTCAGCTTATCTTCGTGCCCGATGTAGAGAGTCGAGCCGGAGAACGACGAATTACTCATGAAGCTAATGCGATTGATCTTCGTCTTCTTCGCGATGACCGACTCGCGCTTCTGCAGTCTCGAGATACTCTCGACAAACTCATCCGTCAGTTTGTAATCGGAGTACTCGACTTTCTTTCCGAGGCGTTTTGCGATCAAAACACGAGCTTCGAGAGCATCGACGACCTTCCCTACAATTTTTCGACCTTCACCAACGGTTGCTGGCGAGAAAGTTTCGCCGATATGGTTTGTCTCGTCTCGATATTTTGAGAGCTCAATGGAGTCGATGATGCCCTCAGCTCTCAACATCTTGAGAGCTTCGCGCTTTTGGTAGAGCTCCTGAGCCAGACTTCCGAAATTTGCAAAATCGGTGTCGTCATCAAGGTCGAGCTTAACTTCGATATCGTTCGCTTCAGCGAAACGCATAAACTGGCCAGCGTCTTTTAAGAGCTTATGGTAACGAAGGATCTCGCTCTGGTAGTTGTCCTTATCGACTTTCAGTGTCTTGCTGTAATCGGAATATGACGTGTAATCACCAATTTCGATGATCTCTACCACACCACCGAGAAGGACAAGCTTTGCCGCTTGAGCTTCAAACCATGCGATCTTCTCCGTAAGTTCTGAGATCTCTTTGTCGTCGCCGAGATGGCCATAGATCTCGATACCAAAATCGAGTTGAATTTGGGTGTCTTTTTCCCATGTGATGCGACGCTTGAGCAATCCGAGGTAAGCGCGAAGAGTCTGAAGATCCATCCCAACATCGATATTTAAGCGGCCACCTTCGGTGTAGTACTTTGTCCAATCTACTAGGGCGATCTCTTTCAAATCAGGACGGAACGCCAAGATGTCGTTCTTTGCGAACTCAAGTGTTTTGTAAAAACGCTCACGCTTTTCGTGGAACGAATCCTCGCCTGGGAGAGTGTGTCCACTTCCATTATAGTTCGTGTTTACGCGGATGCCGGCAGCTTCGAGTTCGGCCACGATCTTAGGACCATGCGGAACGGGATTCACCGGCGGCGGTGGGGGCGGATTCACGGGAGGCGTTACGATCGCAGGCGGTTGCGAGAAATCCCCTGCACAGTCGTTTCGACGAAACTCAAGACCGCGTTTTTCCCAGTGGCAGCTTGAGTGTTTTGCTTCATCTTTTAAAAATGCGCAGTACTCAGCAGCTTTCTCGAAGCGAATAGGTCCACTACTGGTGTAGCAAGATCTCTGAAGACGCTCGTCGAATCCCGAAAACTGGAGCGGCTTGATATTGGTTTCTTCGAAATCGGCTCCGCATTCATTGCGGTAGAGCGCTTCGCGCTGCTCACGCGCACAAGCGTCGTTCTTTTCAGAGTCTTTGAGAG
>SYLX01000088.1 GCA_005808505.1 Bdellovibrionales bacterium
GCATAACCGTCAATCGCCCCATTAATTTTTTCGAGATCTTACTTACCCTCTGAACTTCGTGGCTTCGTTGATTCTCGCGTCTGACGGGACAGCGGTTGTTCGCGCATTGAGCGCGACCAACCTATGCGCGTGCCATGCCTCGCTCGCGCGAGTCGAGGCGTGCGCTTGCTCCGCACCAAAGCGCGCCACCGGCGCCCTTTGCCGCGGGCATAACCGTCAATCACCCCATTAATTCCTTGAAAACCCTGCTGACCCTCTGAGTTTCTTGGCTTCGTTGACGTTCAGGTCTGACGGGACGGCGATTGGCTACTGAACGACGCCAAGCATCCCGCAAAGGTGCCAGGCACCTTAAGGTGACGCCATGCTCCCCGCAATGGTGCCAGGCACCCCAGACTGCTCCGCGATTGGATCTTCAATCGCACTTTCAACTGCATCGACGAGCTCGATCGACTTCACCGGCTTGCCGATGTGCGAGTTGATGCCGGCTTCGAGGGAGCGAACTCGATCCTCGCGGAAGACGTGGGCCGACAAACCGATTATCGGCTTGGCATATCCGTTCTTGCGGAGTTTGCGGGTAAATTCCAGGCCATCCATCTCCGGCATCTGAATATCGGTGATGATGATGTCAAAGTTGGACTCCGAAAGAATTTGCAACGCTTCGAGGGCACTATCCGCTTCCGTCACCGAAGCCGCCTGCCGCTCAAGATACAAACGCGTAACTGTCCTTGAATCTGCCGAATCGTCAACGACGAGCACGCGAACGTCGATCAAGCGTTGCGAGCGCAAGCTAGCCAAGCGTGCAGAGGTTTCTTTTTTAATCGAGTCGTCGCGATTTTCTGGAATGAGCGGAACACGGAGTTCGAACGTTGAGCCTTCTCCCGCCCGCGTCTTCGCTAGATAGTACGCTCCGCCAAGAAGCTTGGCGAGTCGACGGCTCAGCATAAGCCCGAGGCCCGTTCCCCCAAACCGTCGGGTCATCGAGACATCCGCCTGCGAGAACGCCTGGAACAGTCGCGCTTGTTGTTCTTCGCTGATTCCGATGCCCGTATCGATGACCGAGAACGTCAGCCAGCTCTGGGCTCCGCCCGATTTTCCAACCGATAAACAAACTTGTCCTTGGTTTGTGAACTTGATCGCGTTGCTAACTGCGTTCATCAAGATCTGCCGCAGACGAGTCGCATCCGATATCACGAAACGTGGAAGCTCCTGCTCAATCGAGACGTGGAAGCTAAGGCCTTTTGCTTGCGCGAGCGGAGCAAACAAAACTCGAATATCGGCGACAAGCGCTTGCAAATCGGTACTTCCGATCTCCAGCTCCAATCGGCCGGCCTCAATCTTCGAAAAATCTAAAATGTCGTCGATAATCTGCATGAGCGCGCGACCGTTACGCTGAACCGTCTCCGCGTAACTCTGACGTTCTCCCGGCTCGATACCATCGCTCGCAATGAGGTCGGTGAACCCAATAATCGCGTTGAGTGGCGTGCGAATCTCGTGGCTCATGTTTGCCAAGAACGCCGATTTCGTTTGGTTTGCGGCTTCGGCAAGATTTTTTGCATCTTGCAAATCCGTCTCGCGACGTTTGCGATCCTTCATATCCACGACCGTTCCGCTCAATCGTTCCTGCCCAACCACACTGCGGTCAATTCCGCCGCGAATGTGCACCCAACGAAGCGTTTGCTCATGCGTGATCACGCGGAATTCGAAGTCGAAGCCCTTTCGCGTTTCTAGGGAGTGGAAAATCAGCTTTTCGAGTGGTCCCCGATCTTCTTGCAGAACGTTTTTCAGACTCTCACGGATTGTGAGCTGCTCTCCAACCTGTAGACCCAAAGCACGATCGTATTCCGCGTTTCGCCAAAACTGCAGGCCGGTTTCATCGGTTTCCCAAATGCCGACGCGCGAAGCTTGCGTCGCTAACGATAACCGCTGCTCACTTGTTTTTAAGTCTTCCGTCAGCGCTCGCTGATCGTGAATATCCGCGTTTGAGCCGTACCATTTTTCAATTTGTCCATCGGGATTCTTGAGCGCCATTCCACGCGCGATATGCCAACGGTATTCACCGTCAGCGGCACGCAACATGCGATAAGAAACTTCGTAGTCGCGCCCCGTTTTCAGGGCGCTCCTCCATTGTTTCGTTACACTATCCCGATCTTCTGGATGGATGAAGTTCAACCAACCCAATCCTTGATTATCGGCAAGTTCTGAACCCGTGTAAGAGTACCAAGCCTGATTCAGATACTCCGTGTTTCCTTCGGAGTTCGTGACCCAGATCATATGGGGAATAATTTCGGCAATCTGTCGAAATCGGTCTTCACTCGACTTTGCGCGAAGCTCGCTTTCCTCGATGCGATGTCGCGCGTGCACGAGATCTGTTACGTCGACCAACATTAGAATGACGCCTTCAGTTTCTCCCTCGCGTGAGCGATGAGGCTCCAGAGCGAGATTGAAAAAGTGCGTCGCTTCACCCGAGCTCGAAATCTCTAACTCGAATTCATCCGCGCGGAATGGTTTCGACGAGGTATAAACGAGACGCGCAATCTTCGCGATATCAGCGCCAAGTGCCTGCTCAAGCGATATTAGGGAATGTTTGGCTTCGGCCGCACCGAAAAGCAGCTTGCGCATCGGCTCATTCATGAACTCAAGAACCAAGCCGGAGCTCCTTAAGAGCGCAATCGGTGTCGGCATCTGTTCAAAGAAACCCTGCAACCGATCTTTCTCTCTGCGGATTTCGCGCATGGCCTCGAGCTCACTGCGCATGGCACGTTCGCGTTCAGCTTCTAGACGCAGATTTTTCTGGTAGCTCTTATGCTTTTCGATAGCGTTGTGCGTGGCGCGGAATAAATTTTCCGGCGTGAGATGAGACTTAACAATGTAATCAGCAGCGCCTCGTTTGAGCGCACTCACGGCGAGCTTTTCGTCGCCCCGCCCTGTGACCATTACGATCGGCAAATCTAATCCGCGAATTTGCGACATTCTCTCGAGGACGCGAATTCCGTCCATATCGGGAAGATGATAGTCGAGCAGAACGCAGTCGAATGCTCGATTCTCAAATTCGTGTAAACCCCTCGCACCAGAATCCACACATGTGAAGTCGTACTCGCAGTCCTCGGACTCGCAAAGATAAGTCCGGAGGACGTTTTGGTCTTCCGGAGAATCTTCAACAATGAGGATGCGGTAACGTTCGGTCATTAAACCTCGGACTTCTTCATACGATCGAGTGCCGATGGTCGCGGCAAGATCGTGTTACAGAGCCAAAAATTTTTGAGCGCCAGGACAAACTCCTCCAGCCGCTCAAGACTGACTGGTTTCACCGAGTAAGAAGCCGCGCCTTCGGCGTAGCACGTTTCAACATCACGCGGACTGGATGAAGTTGAGAAAACCGCCACCGGAATTCGTTGATAAGCGGGATCTCTCTTGAGGCGCCTAAGGACTTCGCGTCCATCCACTCCAATTAAATTCAAGTCCAAGACTATGAGTCCTGGGAGCGGTTGTCCGCTTGAACTAAGCTCTTCCAAAACTCTGAAAACTTCTGAACCTTCACCCGCACGCAATCGCTTGTTGGTGACGCCGAAGTTCTCGAACGTCATCGCGAGCACATCAAAGTCTTCGTCGCTATCTTCAACAATCAAAATCGGAAGCCGTGAGTTCGTCTCAAGCATCGTGATGGTTCTTCCCTAAGGTAAAGGAGAAGACCGAACCCTCACTCGGAACCGATTCCACCCAAATTCTTCCGCCGTGACGCTCGATAATTTTCGCCGTGATCGTCAGTCCTGTGCCCGTGCCGCCTCCGTATTCGGATTTCGCGTGCAAACGTTTGAAGATCTTGAAGATGTTTTTCTTATTCTCTTCTTCGATGCCGATGCCGTTGTCAGCCACCCGGATGATCGGTTGTTCATCCTCTGCACCCTCGCACCATATCCGGATGCTTTTTTGAGCTGAGCGATTGTACTTGATCGCGTTGCTGATCAGGTTAGTGAAAACCTCTACGACCTGGACGCGATCACAAACGACGCGCGGAAGCTTGTAATTACAATCGATCTTCACGTTCGACTCTTCGACTCGAGTTCGCACCGAATCCAAAGCTGCTTTTAGAATCTCATTGAGATCATTCTCACGCATTGCGAACTCAACTCGTCCCACCTGCGAGTAACTCAGAAGCGAGTTGATCAAGTCCTCCATGCGTTGCGTGAGTCGACCGATCGTTTCGAAGCGAGATTTCTCATCCGTCGACAACTTCTCGTTCAAGGAACGCGAAAGGATTGCGGCGTAGTTGTGGATTCCGCGCAGGGGTTCTTTCAAATCGTGAGACGCCGCATACGCGAACGAATCCAGCTCGGTATTGCTGCGCTCGAGCTCGCGATTGAGCGCGTTGATGCGTTCAGCTTTTTGCAAGACGACGTCAGTGATTGAATTACGCAACCGTTGCGCTGCGCTGACTTCTTCTTTTCTCCACGGCAGTGAACGGCCTCGAACCACTTCTTTCCACGATTCAAAAGATTTTCGAGGATGGAGGACCGGCGAGCCGGAGGAAAGATCGACGGGCTTCGTGGGATCCCCGCCCCACTTTACGCTCTGAACGACTTCGGGCCGGAACCACATGACCTGGGTTTTTTGGGCCTTCGATACAGAGAATCCCATGAAGCCAGTCACGTCCGCATGGCCGAACTTTACTGCAGGAACGTCCTTGGAGAAATTTTCCGAGCAATAGACTTGCCCTGGCTCCTTTGTCGCGAGCCATTGAGCCAAGGTTTTCAACGATTCTTCGGACGGAGCCTGCCCGACCACGTGCAGGGTATCGTCTTTATAGATCACGCCGCCATCGGCATTCACCAAGCCGAGAAAAGCTTCGCGCGACCGAACCAAGGAATCGGCAAGCTCGTCAGTTCTCGTCATCGCCTCAAGCAGCGTCGACTGATGGTTCTGGATGGAGCGAGAAATTTCCGCGACCTCGTTGCTTTCGCGCATCAAGAGGAGCGAAGACATGATCTCGCCGATCAATTCACAAACGGCACGCGCTTCGAACGAGACGCGAAGTCTACCAGAAAGGTGCGTGCACGAAATCAAACCCCAGAGCTGATTTTCCTTCTCCAGGGAAATACTCATGGAAGCCGTAGCTTCCATGTTTTTGAGATATTCGACGTGGACCGGTGAGACGCCACGAAGCGATGCCCGAGAAAGATCGAGAGGTTCGCTCGAAACCGAATGAAGCTTTGAAGGTTGGTACATCACGTCTGGAATGAACCGGATGCGATTGAGATAGTAAAGCTCGCGCGCCTGCCTAGGAATATCGGAAGCTGGAAAGTGCAGATCCAAATAGGAATCGCCTTTTTCGCCTTTCTCTTCAGCGAGTACATGACCATTCCAATCGGGATCGAATTTGTAAATGTTCACGCGATCGAAACCGGTCAATTTCCTGACCTGCTTAGCCGCATTGGAGAAAAGTTCCTCGAGAGTCTTGGATCCTCTCAGGAGCGCCACGGCTTCGCGCGATTCATGGTAGAAGCGGCTCGTGAGCGAGGAGTCTGCAGTTTCGAATTCGAGAATCAACGACGTTGGAGTCACGGCCGCTCGAACGTCAAAGAGCGTTCGCTTGGAAAAGCCCAGGGACATTTGAAAAGGGTTTCGTTTTTCGATTTCACCGCTGCGAAGGAGCTTGAGTGCCTCCTCGCGATTTTCTGGATCTAACAATTTCGAAAAGTCAGTTCTCAAGAGACTTTCGGCAGGTTTGTCGCCTGAACCGTCGAGGTATCTTCGCCAATTCTCCGAGACGGTTCTGATTTGCAGATCGCGATCAAGCTCAACAAGAAATCCGTGGGCCTGGATGACGCCCGGAATATGGATGGGTTCGCGCTCACAGTTAGTCAGATCCCAAGCCTGCCCTGGCTCGCTCGCTGGTGTCTTCATGCAATTCCCTGATGAGAGATCATCGACCCTGAACCAAAGGTTCTTGAACTAAGCAAAGAAGGTGTTGTCAGGCTCGGGACGAATGGCGAATTCAGCTTTGTCGTACCAAACGCGCAACTCCGAAGCGGAGTTCGAAAGCTTTATATCACCGCCATTTACGGATTGGGCTGCTTTTTTGAATTTGTCAGGTGGGCTTAACATCAAACTATGACAAGCCAATTTCAACATGCTCCAGGCGTGTTGGTACGCGCTTAAGCGTAGTGATCAGCATCGCTTGAACACAGCAGTTCATCTGTGCAGGAATTTGGTACGAGGTATTTTGCCTCGAATTGGTGCCCTGGCCGTTGGTTTCGCAGAGCATCCCGGAAAGGTGCCAGGCACCTTTCCGGTGCCCGTCACCAATACGAGTTGCAGTCGCGTACGACGATTCGACCGACTTCGCACGAATCGCTATGGCTTGCGGGCATTCGTTTGGGCTCAGCCCACATTCCACTCGCTCGGCATAACCGTCGAACGCAACTCACGCCAGGCAAATCCGTTCGGCATTTCTTATCGCCTTTAGCATTACCTTCGCAGGTGAAAGCGCATTGATTGAATTTACCTGAAGGAGCGTGGCAGAGATCTTCGCTATCGAGCGATGTTGTCGTGCGTGCAGGTTCTTTCTTCGAAGCTTTTGATTTTACGAAGTCCGTCTTCTCGCGGAGGTCCTGCATCTCTTCTTGCTGCATGCTCATCACCGGAGTGATGGAGCCCTGCTCGATGGAGCGAAAGAACTCTTCTTCGCTATCGGTTTTCTGCGGAGGCGGACCGATCACGAAAGCGGCGTAAGTTCCTGCAGGAATTTCCACCGTCTTCGGCGGTCGCAGCTCGTCGACGGTGATTCCCGATTTCGGAGTTGGCTGCGCGCTTTCGAGTCGAACGAGTCCCTCGAGCGTCCGGACTTCACTCACCCACTCTCGCTCGCCTTTTTCAAAGCTTGCGATGAAGTCCGTTCCGCGAACTCCAGCGACCGCAGTTTTCATACGGACTTTGAAGGAGTTCTCTCCCTCATAGCGCTTTTGAACTTTGCTGCGGACTTTACCCATCAAAAGGTTTAGCGCAACTTTGCGAGAACCCGAAGCTTCGTCATACTTCACAACGTCAATGCGAACTTTTGAGTTTGCGGGAACCATCATTTCGGAAGAATCGCGCAATACGATTTTCACTTTGCCGTCAGCTTGAGTCTCCACCGTATCGCCGACGTAGACGGTAAGACCTTCCTTCGGATTTTCGAGCGGACCAGAAGCACGAATGATTTTTGCTACGCCCGCGGTTTGCACGACTTCGCCGGCTTTAACGGACTCAGCAGGAGTTACTTCCGTCGATGCAGGTTCACGCGCGATCGAAACTTGGGGATCCGTTGTTTTATTGAAAAGTGCGAGACAAGCTTTTTGATTTTCTACGGCAACACATGATGGCTTTTTGCAGGATTTCACGCGCGTGTTATCCACGCCGCATTTTGCGCTGTAGAAGGAGACGCCCGTTTCGATTTCGCACGGCCCGCAAGTGGACTCTTCGCAGTCACAGCTCGCCCATTTCGGCGCGCCTGATCCTGCGGCGTTTGCGGTGATTGACGCGAATACGGTCAAAATCGCTACTAAGAGCGGAGTCAAAATATAAGACGTCATCTCTGCCTCATCTTCGGGTCGAGCGAATACGGACTGCTGGCCGCGACCTCGATCTCTCATTCGGCAGAATTATAAAAAATCTGTTTAGCTGGTTCGGGAAAACTTCAAAACCCTGGGCTAGGCGTTTCAACGTGAGACATGGAGGTAAACTCTTCGGCTCAAATCTCGCTTCAAGTATCGCTAGGAGGCTGCTTCTTTAAGCGCTCGAGCTCCCAGAGCTTGGCATATTTGAGAAAAATCGAATACGCGGCTCCGACCGCGATTACGAAACCCGCGAGGCCATCGAGAAATCCCCGCTTGATGAAGTAGGACTCGATAAACTTCGACCAGGGCTTTAAGCACAATCTCAGGAGTGAAAACTTCTGACCTTTGCGCAGAAGCTCCTGCGCACCCAAAGTCGAATAGCGATTATTCGTTTGCACTTGTTCGGCTAGATCAGGAAATGGCCAGTGAAGTAACGGATCGCGAAGTCGCTTCACCCGCGCTGCGCTCACACGCTCGTGAACGTGCTTGCCACCTTCCCAGTTTGCGCGCGATCGATGATAAAGTCTGAGTTGCCGATCGGGGTACCAACCGCCGTGGCGAATCCAGCGACCGAGGTTCCAAGTTAGACGCGGAAACTCGTAGCCATCAAATTGGTTCAACTCCGGATCAACGAGGAGGCGTTCAATTTCCGCAGCCGCCTCGGGACTCAACGCTTCATCGCCATCAAGGGAAATCACCCAATCATGTGCGCAGAGTTCCGTCGCACGACGTTTTTGGTCGCGAAAACCTCTCCACTGCTCCACGAACACGCGAGCGCCGAGTGAGCGCGCGATGTCCTGCGTACCATCGGTACTTCCGCTATCGATCACGACGATGTCGTCGGCGAAGGGAACAGATCGAATGCATCGCTCGATTCCCTGCGCTTCGTTGAGACAAATGATCGCGAGACTGACCTTCTCTCGGACTATCGATTGTGGAGTTTGGTTTTGTGTCGACACTTCCGTTAACGTCGCAAGATTAGAACACCTTGTCAAACGCCTCCCCTTGCTCAGCAATGGGATGGACGCTCGCGCAAGCTTGTTCTATCAATTGAGAAGCGAAGGAGTACGCATGACTTTCAAATTCAGATCTTCAGCTTTGCTTGCCGTATTCGCGGCGTTTGCAGGAACTCAATTGGTGTCCCACCAGGCACAAGCCTATTTCTCAACCATCGACACGGGTGAATTGATCGCGCCGGATAAATATCAGGTGAGTCTTGAGCCGCAGCTCATCTTCAACCGTTATGAAGGCTTCGACATCGTCGGACGCGTCGATACAGGCCTCACAGAAGCAACCGGCCTTCGCGGAATCCTCGGTTTCGGAAAAGTGAATTTCCAAATCGGTGGCATGTACAAATGGGTTCCGTTCCCGGATGTCGCGGGTCAACCCGCCATCGGGCTTGATGCGGGCGTCATCCTCGCGCGGATCGATGAGAATACGGAATTCAACGTACGCTTGCATCCTTTGATCAGCAAACGCTTGGAATCAGAGATTGGCGACTTTGTTCCGTACGCTTCGCTCCCTCTTGGAGTCTCAGTTCGCAAAGAGAAAACCGTAGTCCCGCTGCAGATTGCGGGTGGAACTGAGTTCCGACCACTGAACCTGCCGCGCATCAGCTTTTTTGCTGAGCTTGGAATCAACATCAACGAAGCGTTCTCGTACGTGAGTCTTGCTGCAGCCTACCGCTTTGATGACTCTTCGATCAGCCGACGCTAATCGGTCGCTCGCCGGCTCAGTTGATACATCGAAGACATAAAAAAAGCCGGACTCTCGCGAGTCCGGCTTTTTAGTTTCTAGAGGCTACTTATTAGGGCACGTCTTTGTAATCAGCTTCGATGACATCGTCGCCGCTCTTCGCCGCACCTTCCGTCGCTCCGTCATTAGGAGTTCCGGCGCCTGCGTTCGGGCTCTGGCCATCAGCACCACCTGCGGCACCCTTATTTTTCGAATAGAGCTCACCAGAAAGCTTATGGCTCATCGCCTGAAGCTTTTCGTAGTTTGCTTTCAAGTCGTCAGCCGACGAGTCTTTCTTCAAGAGAAGCTCGCGACCTTGCTTGATGATGCCTTCGGTTTCCTTGATATCCGACTCGCTGAAGGAAGCCTTGTTCTCGTTGATGATCTTCTCTGTTTGGTAGAGAAGGCTGTCGAGATCGTTGGCGACAACGGCTCGCTCTTTGCGCTTTTTGTCTTCTTCCGCGTGCAACTCGGCATCGCGAACCATCTTTTTGATCTCGTCTTCCGAGAGACCCGACTTCGCCGTGATCTTGATCGTCTGCTCTTTACCTGTACCCAGGTCTTTTGCCGAAACGTTCAAGATACCGTTTGCGTCGATGTCGAACGAAACTTCAACCTGCGGGATTCCGCGCGGAGCTGCAGGAATTCCGACGAGCTCGAAACGACCGAGAGTTTTGTTGTCCGTCGCCATCTCGCGCTCCCCTTGGAGAACGTGGATATCGACCGACGTTTGGTTATCGCTCGCCGTCGAGAAGACTTGCGATTTGCGCGTCGGGATCGTCGTGTTGCGCTCGATGAGTTTTGTCATCACGCCGCCGAGAGTTTCGATACCGAGCGAGAGCGGAGTGACGTCGAGGAGGAGGACGTCCTTCACTTCACCACCCAAAACACCGCCTTGGATCGCCGCGCCGATTGCGACGACTTCGTCAGGGTTCACGGAGCGGTTGGGCTCTTTACCGAAGAAATCTTTAACTGCTTTCTGGATCGACGGAATACGAGTCGAACCACCGACCAAGACAACTTCGTCGATTTGCGAAACGCTCCAACCGGAATCCGCGAGAGCTTTTTTGCAAGGCTCGAGCGAACGCTTTACGAGGTCTTCGGTCATTTGATCGAACCTCGCGCGCGAGAGTTTGATCTGCAAGTGTTTGGGACCCGAAGCATCTGCCGTGATGAACGGAAGATTGATTTCAGTTTCCGACATCGAGCTGAGCTCGATCTTGGCTTTTTCAGCCGCTTCTTTGAGGCGCTGGAGAGCCATCTTGTCGTTCTTGAGGTCGATCGCCTGGTCTTTTTTGAACTCGGTGATCATCCACTCGAGGATGC
>SYLX01000089.1 GCA_005808505.1 Bdellovibrionales bacterium
AGTGACTCTCCGCTACCCGATCATGACGCTCGTCGGATCGCTCCTCGTAGCGGCTCCTCTCTTCTATCTCGGAAAGTACGTTCCGAAGACCTTCCTCCCTGCGCAAGATGCGGGTGAGTTCGCGGTCGCGATCGATATGCCACCAGGCACAAACCTCGAGACGATGTCAGAAGTCGCGCTCAAGGTTGATAAAACGATCCGCGAAAATAAAGAAGTCACTGTTTCAGCTCTCACCGTTGGTTCGCGCGATGGTGACCCGAACGCGGCGGAACTCTACGTGAAGCTTGTTCCGAGTGCCGAGCGCAAAGTGAACACGATCGAATTTAAAGATCGCGTTCGCGAACAGCTCAAAGCCTTCGCGTTTGCGAATCCCAAGGTAAAAGACTTCGATGCGATGGGCGGCGGCATGCGTCCGTTCACTCTCGTTCTCTCAGGCTCGGATCAAGAGCAGCTTGAGAAGTACGGTATGGCGGCGCTCGAAAAGATGAAGAAGCTTTCAGGCCTCAAAGACGTCGACGTCAATTTCCGTCCTGGTAAACCTGAATTCCAGGTTGTTCCCGATAAAGCGCGGGCGCAGCTTCTCGGAACTTCAACTGCCGCGATCGGTATGGAACTTCGCACGCAAGTCGAAGGAACAGTTGCCGCAAAATTCCGCGAAAAAGGGATCGAGTACGACGTACGCGTTCGTCTCAAAGATGATCAACGCAACTTGCGTAACGCCTTTGCGACGACTTACGTTCCGAACTTGAACAACAGCTTGGTTCGCCTTCAGGACGTTGCGAAGCCCGTCGACTCTTCGGGTCCTTCGAAGATCTCGCGCATGGATCGCAACAAAGTCGTTCAGATCGGCGCGGATATTGCTCCAGGAACGGACTTCTCGAAAACGCTCCTCGAAGTGAACGCGATCATGAAAGATGATCTGAAACTTCCGAGCGACATGAGCTTCACGTACATCGGTCAAGCCGAGAACTTCAAAGAGCTTGGCGAGTCGATGGCGATGGCAATGGGCGCAGGTATCTTGTTTATCTTCCTTGTTCTCGCATCGCTGTACGAATCGTTCGTAACACCGTTTACGATCATGTTGGCTCTTCCGCTCGCGATTTGCGGATCGTTCCTCGCACTCTTCCTCTCGAACGAGTCGCTGAACATCTTCTCGCAGATCGGGATGATCATGCTTTTGGGTGTCGCGACGAAGAACTCGATTCTTCTCGTCGACTACGCCCAACAGCTCACAGCTGAAGGGGTTGACCGCAACACCGCCATCCTCCGCGCCGGCAAAACGCGTCTGCGTCCGATCTTGATGACGACGATGGCGCTCATTGCCGGTACCGTGCCGATCGCAATCGGTCTTAACGAAGCTTCTAAACAAAGAACTTCGATGGGCTGGGCGATCATCGGTGGTTTGATCAGCTCGACGCTTCTGACACTGGTCGTTGTTCCTGCGGCGTACGCTTACGTCGACCGGTTCCGCGTTTGGTGTGCGGAGTTCTTGTCGCGCCTCTTCATGAGCGAAGAAGCTCGCGAAGAAAGCCGCATGGACGCAGCCGCTGCACGTGCCGCGCACCAGGCAGCCAAGCAAGCTGCGAACGGAAACGGCTCGCCTGGCTCGCACGATCGCTACTCGCAATCGGCCGTCCGCGGACCGACTGATCAATCCTGACGCTACGGAGCTCTGAGCTCGTTGTGGATTCGGGTGGCGGCAACTGCCGCCTGACCCGCAGCAGTCGCGATCTGAGCTAATCCTTCAACACAATCCCCGACGGCGAAGAGCCCGGGGATTTTTTTTATCTCTTGATGCGATCCCGTAATCAGATACCCACCTTCGCCTCTCTCAATCCCTTTCAGACTTCGAAACGCAAAGTCGTTTACGGTGATTCCTAAAGCTACGTAGCAGGCATCGGCCTTCATTTCTCTTTGCGTCTGATCTGCGTCGACGTAAGTGATCGCGAGGCCCGTACCTTTTCCTTTCGGTTCGACGACGGATTTTAGAATTCCGCGCGTGAACTTCACTTTCTCTCGCATGCAAGTCTTCACGAGCCGCATGGGAAGCGGCTGCGAAGGTGGCCAAAGGACTTGGATGGAATCTGTAAATCGCGAGAGAAACCGCGCCGTCTTAAGTCCGTGATCGTCTTGCGCAAGAACCACGATTCTTTTATCTCGGTACTCGAACGCATCGCAAACGGGGCAGTAACGAAGAAGCCCCCGCCGGCGCAAGAGATCGAGATTTCCGACTAAGGGTTGTACGTCGGTCATTCCGGTTGCGAGAATGACTTTCTTCGCGGTGAACGATTCGCCCGATTCGCCTTGGACACGAAATCCACCACGGCTTTTGGAGACGCGATACTGTCCGACCGCACGTTCAATGCCGAGATCGTCTAACTGTCCTTGAAGCTGTTTTAGAAGTTGAACACCGCTGACCCCATCGCGAAATCCAAAGAGATTGTGCGTTTTCGGAATCCACGACGCGCGCGGTGGTCCGGCACTCAGTAAAATCGTGCGGCGGAGAAAGCGACGAAGATAAAGTGAAGAGACGAGCCCACCCGGACCCGCTCCGATGACGGCGACTTCGTAGTCCATAAGAAGATCAATGAACGGTGCGCTTTTTCTTGGCGCTTACGGCGCTCTTTCGCTTCGTCGCGGCTCCGCCTTTGTTAGCGCCACCTGTCTCTTTGTTCACCGTTGCCCAGGCACGCTTAGCCGCTTCTTTACTTGAGAGCCCGCGCTCTTCGTAGCTTTCTTCAATATGCTCGGCCTGACGTTTTTGTTTATCGGTGTACTTTTCCTTCGAGCCGCGGCCAACGCTGCCACTCGCGGACTTCGAACTCTTTGTTGCTTTTGGCATTTTCAAAACCTCCCGCTGACGGAACCTGGATCACCGTCGGTGAACGACGCAGAGCCAACAGCAATGCCGTTTGTCACCGACAAAGTCCGCGCCTATCCGTCAATTTGCGTTGATCTTCTTTACAAGTCAGAACGATTCCGCAGGAGTTTCGGCTCGAGGAGCGTCTCAAATTGAGAATCTGAAAAACTAGACCCGACGGGGGTCTTAAGCCCAAGGGCTACATTGACGATGAGACAGTATAACCTTTAGGAGGAGTCGCCATGTCGACCAAACTTAAGCATCAACAGCAGCAATCCAAAGATGGCGGCAACGTCGTCGGCCTCAGCCGTTGTACCTGCGAAGGCTGCAACAAAAAAGCCGACCTCATGAACTTCTGCCAGGAGCACTACGACTGGTTCAAGTTCGGCTTGATCACGAAAGAAGGCAAAAAGCCCACGGACTTCGACAAGAAGTACCAGGCTTGGGTGAAGCACCACAAAGCCGCTTAATCGGCTCAATGGAGAGTCGCCGCTCTCAATTCGAGAGTGGCGATTCTAACCTCTAAATCTCAAGCTCACCGTTTCGTGTAAATGTAATTTCGCTCAAGCTCGACCGGCCGCTTTCCTACCGTTGAGAAGTCCTCGCCAGAGCCGAAGAAGAGTTGATTCCCCTCGATCGAGTAAATCTGATAAGTTTGCTTTGGATAGGTCTCAAAGCAGCCTTCGGTCCCGAGCGCTGCGGTAATGTCTTTCGCTTCACCCAGCTTCCAGTCCGAAATTCCGCACGCCTTCGCAAGAACGAGAAGAAGACGCCCAGCTTCTGATCGCGGTGTGATCGTCGCCTGGCTCGTTGAAAGATCGATTTGATGGACGCCTTGCCGAATCATCGGCCCACGCACGTAAGATCCTTGGATCACGGCTTCAACATCATTTGAGTTGCAGCCTCCAGGTCCGCTGACTTGCGAAGTTCGCGTGAAGTCCTGACCACTAAAGAGAAGCACGGATCGTTCGCCAAGACCCGTTAAACTCGGATTTAAGCAATTCGACTGCCATTCCCCTTGGAGTTCGACCGCAGACTGCGTGTTAGCAGGACCGGCAGGAGCAGGCCCACTTCCTGGCTCATTATTTTTCTCACCGCAACCTGCGGCGAGCATGAACACTGAGCCTAATATAAGTGCGTGGCGCGCAAAACTTCCTGCATTCATCGATGCCTCCCAGAGTTAGCGAATTCCTGGCGAATTCATTCTCAGAGGCAATCTTGCGCAAACCAACGGAGGGATGACAAAGAGCACGCGGCGATATGTTGGAAACTCAATGCACTGACTGAATTTATTTAAGAGCCTACAAGGCAGTTGCAGAATGCCTCACATCGAGGCCTGCTAAGTGATCAATTGAGAGCTGAGATCAAGCCTCTCTATGCACGCTTTGCACGTTTTGCGCGGCACCGGCTACCGCTCGCAAGAGCCCTGCCCGATCGATGGGTTTAAGATAAAAATGGGAGCAACCCGCCGCACGACACCGCTCTTCTTCTCCAGGTGTTGCGTGAGCTGTGAGCGCAATGATGGGACCATCAAATCCATTTGCGCGAATCGTCCGCGTGGCTTGGTAACCATCCATGACGGGCATCCGTACGTCCATGACGATCACATCGTAGCTGCCACGCGACTGAAGTTGAACGGCAACCTCACCGTTTTCGGCAAGCTGCACGTTCGCTCCTGAACTCAGGAGAATTCGCTGAAAAAGCATCTGATTATCCGGCGAATCATCCGCGAGCAGGATCTTCAAACCTTCCAATCGAATTTGTTTAGATAAAGAAGAGGCCGTGGCATCCCACTGAAAACTGCCGAGGCTTGTGCTAACGTCTGTCGGGCTTTCACTACTCAGTGACACTTCAAGGCATCGATTTCTACGAGTCTTTTCCTGGAACGAGGGGTTTTTTAACATCGCTGCAGTTCGCCTTCTCATGATCGGCTCATCCGGACCCGAAAGATGCTCAAGAAATTTGAAGCTTTTCACTCCGCACCCCAATGCTTCAGGCTTCCGCCAAGAAGTCAGCCAACTCCGGCCGTCATCTTCGGCCCAAAATCCAAATCTGTTACGAGCTGTCACTGTAGATATGTTAACGAACGCTGACCACGTAAATCTTGAATAAGAATTATAGATTTCAACATAAGCGCGGTTTGCGGTCGTAAAACAAAGATCCTGGTCCATCCTGGAGTTTAGGTCATTTTAAATTTTGCAGATCGGAGGCAATGGTCATCACAACAGTTGTTCCCGAAAACAACACGAGCAGCTCAACTTTTAAGCACTTGCTGTCAGGATGTTGTCCCAGCGCACAAACCTCGGAGTTCCGATTGGCCAGGTCGAGGCACGCTGTGAGACAAATCGATCATCATGAATCAAAAATCAGCGCGCACTTGGAAAGAACTCGTTCGTGATCGCGAGATCTTATCGTGGTCACTTTATGATTGGGCGAATTCCGCCTTTGCAACGACCGTTATGGCAGGGTTTTTCCCGGTCTTTTTCAAACAATATTGGAGCGCGGGCGCTGACGTGAACGTGAGTACCTACCAATTGGGAAACGCAAATTCACTTTCCAGCGCGATTTTAGCCTTTATTTCACCCGTCCTGGGCGCCATCGCAGACCAAGCCTCGGGAAAAAAACGACTCCTCATCGGATTTTCGTTTATGGGAATCGTGATGACGGGAGCTTTAAGCCTCGTTGCAAAAGGAGACTGGCCACTCGCCGTCATTCTCTACGTCATCGCCTCAATCGGTTTTGCCGGCTCAAACGCGCTTTACGATGCACTCATTGTTTTGGTTGCGCGACCTTCCGAAGTGAATCGCGTCTCCGCCCTCGGCTTTTCGCTTGGCTATCTCGGTGGCGGTGTCCTCTTTGCGATCAACGTTCTGATGACGCTTAAGCCTGAGCTCTTTGGCCTATCAGGAAAAACTCAGGCCGTGCAGCTTTCGTTCGTCTCCGTCGCCATTTGGTGGACGACTTTTTCGATTCCGCTCATCTTCTTCGTTCGTGAGGAGAAGAAACCGCGAGGCCCCACCTATCTCTCGATGGCGGCAGCGGGTTTTCGTCAAGTCGCCGGAACATTCCGCGAGTTACGCCAACTCAAAAACGTTACGCTATTTCTCTTTGCCTATTTTTTCTATATCGATGGCGTAAACACGATCATCCGTATGGCCGTGGATTATGGTCTTTCCCTCGGCTTTTCCTCGGAAAGCCTCATCGTTGCTCTGCTTCTCACTCAGTTTGTTGGATTTCCGGCGGCGCTTCTCTTCGGACAACTCGCGCAACGGATCGGGGCGAAAGCTGGGCTTTTCGTAGCGATCGCGGCTTACACGGGCATCACGATTTTTGGTTACTTCATGCAAACGCCCGCGCACTTTTATTTATTAGCGATGGCGATCGGACTCTTCCAAGGCGGCATCCAGTCGTTGAGTCGATCCGTTTTCGCGGCGATGACACCGAAAGAAAAAGCTGGCGAGTTCTTTGGCTTCTTCAACATGCTCGGAAAGTTTTCATCGATGATGGGCCCGTTTCTCGTCGGCTGGGTGTCTCTCACGACAGGGAGTGCGCGTCTTTCCGTTTTGAGTTTGATCATCCTCTTCATCATCGGGGCGATCGGTTTGTTGTTCGTTCGCTTCGACTCGGCTTTGGAAGTGGAAAACTGACTCATTCCTGACAGACGAGATCGCCATTGAAGTTGATCATCGATGGATGATCACCAGCGCCCCGGAAAATTTTGACACTCAAGATCACTCGCCCGCTGTTGAGCAAGCCTCGCAATTTTCCAAGTCGGGAGAGTCGTGCGTTCTCCAAGAGCGAGCTGAAACCTTACTCCGTGAACTCGTTACGATCGATTCGTCCACAACGAATTTTCTCGGCGTAACGCATGCCCAACGGCGGATTGAAGCTGAACTCTTCTCGATGGGATTCAGCACCCGCCTGATCGCTTCGCCGATGGATCATGCAACCTCTTTTCTCGTTGCCGAACTTCGGGGTCAACACGCGGATTTTATCACGTTCGTTTCACACAGCGACACGGTGCTCGCAAACGACGCGTTCTCGACTCCCTTCCGCGTCGACGCGATAACTGGCCGTGCCTACGGCTCAGGTGTCATCGACAACAAAGGCGGAGTTGTCGTGCTGCTCGAAGGCTTGCGGAAATATCTTTCTTCCCTCGTTGGAGAAAAGCCGCACTTCTCGCTTCGTGTCCTCATCTCTCCGAATGAAGAAGCCGGCTCGGCCGGATTTCTCGATCTTTACGCGAGCTTTGCCGAATCTTCAGCGTGCGTCCTGGGATTTGAACCGGCGTTAGAGAACGGTTCCATCATCGAATCGCGCCGCGGGAATCGATGGTACCAAATCCACATCCGTGGTCGCGAAGCTCACGCTGGCCGTTGTCGTGGTGAACAGGTCAATGCCGCCCACGAACTTGCTATGAAAATCGTCAAGCTTCACGAGCTCCATCGGCCCGAAGAAGGTGTAGCCGTGAACATCGCGCAAATCGAAGGCGGGCGCGATCGGTTCAACGTCGTTTGCGGCGAAGCTCGCGCGAAATTAGACGTGCGGTTTGCAAGCTTTGCGAGTCGCGATGCGCTTCATTCGGAAATCGAAAGAATATTTTCTACCTCCCACGTTCCGAGAGCAAATGATGGCCTTGAGGCCTCTTGCCGTTACACGATCGACGACGACTGCCCACCCTTCTCGCGAACAAATGCTTCGCGAAAGGCCATCGACTTCTACCTTCGAACGATCGAAGAAATTGAGGGCACGCGTCCCCAAGCGGAAAAGGCAGGTGGAGCCGGTGACGTAAATTACATGTCGAAGGCAAACATCGCGGTTCTCGACGGCCTGGGGCCTGTCGGTGGCGGTATGCACACCACCGACGAATTCATCGTTCTCTCATCGCTCTCGACAAGAGCCCAGGCGCTTGCGGAGTTTCTATCTCACGCACCAGGACTTCTCGCGCAAGATTCCGGGATCGACTACTTTTAATCCTCGCTCAAGGTCGGTCCAGCCGCGTCTGCGATCCCTAACCCTCACCTAGACCGACTTGATTTGCTGCACGTTCTTTCCGATACAAAACACGTATGAACACAGCTACATCCGCAGCCTTGAGCAACACGTCGGTTCACCAACGCCTTGATACGCTTCGCCTAGAAGCTTCAAAGGTCATCCTCGATAAATCGAAAGAGGTCGATCTTGCACTTTGTTGCCTGATCGCCGGTGGTCATCTGCTCATCGAAGACATTCCCGGCGTCGGTAAAACGACTCTCGTAAAAACTCTCTCGAAGCTTTTGAACCTAGGGTCGGCACGGATTCAGTTTACAAATGACTTGCTCCCCGCCGACATCCTCGGGAGTTCGATCTACGATTCCGAAAAGAAAGTGTTCGTCTTTCATCGCGGTCCTCTTTTCGCACAACTCGTGCTTGCGGACGAACTCAACCGCGCCACACCCAAAACGCAGAGCGCCTGCCTTCAGGCGATGGAAGAAAGACGCATCACTGTCGACGGAACAACTCACGATTTGCCAGAGCCGTTCTTCATGATCGCGACGCAAAACCCGCGTCAGCAGATCGGTACATTCCCGCTGCCCGAATCCCAGCTCGATCGTTTTTTAATGCGGATCACGATGGGCTACCCCTCGCGCGAAGCTGAGCGCAAGCTCCTCACGGGCGAGAGCCGTTTAGATCTCGTCGATGATCTTAAAGCCGTAGCGCAACCGACGGATCTCATCGAGATGCAGCGAGCGGCACGCTTAGTTCACGCCTCCGATAGCATCGTGGCTTACATTCAGGATCTCGTTGGTCAAACTCGCGAGCGCCTTCCGAGTGGACGCGGCCTCTCTCCCCGCGGAGCTTTGAGCTTAATCAATGCCGCACGTGCTTGGGCCTTCATGCAAAAACGCGCGATGATTTTGCCCGAAGACGTGCAAGCCGTTGCGGTCTCCGTCATGAGTCACCGTTTGAACCCGAACGATGATTTAACGGGCGATACAGGCACCCGCTGGTCTGAAGATGTCTTGGCCGCCGTCCGCGTGGATTAAGGGCCGTGAAAAAGAAAAAGCAGCGCATCTATATTTTGCCCACGGGATTTGGACTCGTCTTCATCGGCGGAGCCGTGGTCATGATTTTGATCGGTGCTGCTTACCAAAACAACTTGGTCAACTTGCTAGCGTTTTTCATGCTGAGCTTGATTTTCGTTTCGATGATTCAAACGCATAACAATCTCAAAGATGTCAGCGTCGAAGCTCTTGAAACGGAAGGTGGATTTCAAGGACGCGAATTTTTAGTGACAACCATTTTAGGAAACGGCGCTAAAGGAATCCGCTTCAATCTCGAAGCGGCCCTCAAGAAAATTCCACCGCGTTCCACCTATGAGAACAACTTGCCACTTCCCCCGAAGGGATCTCTCAAACTCCGTGTAAGTTATCCGGCACAACGGCGCGGCCTCCATACGATTCACAAAACAAAAGTGTCTTCCGTCTATCCGGTTGGCCTTTTCCGCGCCTGGTGTTGGTATGACACGCAAGGTGAATATCACATCTATCCTGAACTCAAGGGAGATCGTCCTTTACCGAGCATCGGAAAAATGGACGAAGGTGGACACACCACCCAAATCATCGGCGGTGATGACTTTCACGGACACCGAAAATTTCAGCAAGGTGATTCGCAACGCCATATCGATTGGAAAGCGTACGCACGCGGGCGTCCGCTTCTGGTTAAAGAATTCAACGAAGGCCCGCCTGGCTCAGCGATTTTAGATTGGCACGCTCTCGAAGGTCTCGAAACCGAAGCGAAGCTCAGCCAACTTGCAAGTTGGGTGGATGATGCGAAAAACAAGAAAGTGACCTTTTCGCTTCGTTTGCCCGGAAAAGAAATTTCGCCTGGCCAAGGCTTGAACCACGCCATCGCTTGCTGGGAAGCGCTTGCCGAATTTGATTCCAACTCATCGAACAAAACGAAGTCGAAGGGGGCGCGAGCGTGAAAGCGGACAAACCCTGGGACAAAAATCTTCAGATCCTTCTCGCCTCGATTCTAATTTTCAACGTCGTTCCGCACGTTGCCGTCGTACCGCCATGGATTTCGGCCCTCTGTTTAGGGTGCGTCGTCTGGAAACTTCTTTATCTCACGCGAGGCGTGCCGCTTCCCCGGCGTTGGCTTTTAGCGTTTGCAACGGTTGCTTCCGCGGTTGGCGTGTTCTTCTCTTACGGAACAATCTTAGGTCAAGTTGCGGCAAGTGCTCTGCTCGTCACGATGGCGAGCCTCAAACTTCTTGAAACGAATCGCTATCGCGACGCCATGCTCGTGATCTTTACGAGCTACTTCCTCCTTATGGCGCATCTTCTCGAATCACAAAGCCTTCTCTCAACGTTGTACATGGTTGCGGATTTGGTCATCATCTCGCTTCTCATGTACCAGATTCACCGCCGCGATCGCCGCCGTTCCATTCGCTCGTATCGACCCGCGATGAAGCTGATCGGTGCGACTCTCCCAGTTTGGATTTTTCTCTTCTTAGCATTTCCGCGGTTCTCAACGACTCTCTGGAACATGCAAACGCGCACGGCGGGAACGGGTTTTTCAGAGGAGCTGGATCCAGGCTCCATCGAAAAGCTCGTCGATAGTGATGATCCCGCCTTCCGAGTTGAATTCGCCGGAGGCCGCCACCCTCGTCCCGAGAAACTTTACTGGCGTGGTGCAATCCTTTCTGAATCTGACGGTCTTAAGTGGAGTAAGAGCAAAGAGCCTTTCGCTCTTCAAGATCGCATTCAGAATCCCGAGGGGCGGCAGTCGACTACGAAGTACGAAGTTTTCATCGAACCCGGTTACGAGCGTTGGCTTTTTGTTTTGGACTTCCCGACCGAGATCGACTCACTCGATGCGCGGTTTGGGCAGCAAATTCGCAAATACCCGGGCTTCATCTATAACTTGAATTTGCCGCTGCGTAGCCGCAATTCCTACATGGGCACATCGATCCTCGAGGCCCCAAGCCAGTTTCTCACGGCTGAGCAAAGGGCAAAGTTCCTCGCGCTTCCCGATAAGCTCGATGACCGCGTGAAAGAACTGGCCAATCGCTTAAAGGCTGAAGCAGATCTCGGCGCGCAGGCCCTCGTCTTGGATCCGGCCGAACGCTACAGCTCTTTCGTCATGCGCTGGTTTTCGGACACAGGCTTTCACTACACGAAAACTCCCGGCGCCCTCCAAGCGCAAGATGGCGCAGGCCAGCTCTCTGAGTTTCTTTTCCAATCCAAGCGTGGATTCTGCGAACACTACTCGGCTTCCTTCGCCACTCTCATGCGCATGATGGGAGTGCCTGCGCGCGTTGTCGTCGGCTTTCAAGGTGGAGTCGCGAACGAATTCGGTGGCTACTGGCTCGTCAGAAAACTCGATGCTCACGCATGGACAGAGGTTTGGCACGACACCCGTCAGGGCAATGGCCAAGGTCAGTGGGTTCGCGTGGATCCAACGGAAGCCGTAGCTCCTTTGCGCTTGCAATTAGGTGGCGACTTCAACCGGCTTGCGCCCGAAACATTGATCGGCGGATTCAATCAAGATGAAATTCGTCGGCGTCTCAATGCAGGTTTAAGCGGCACCATCGCGCGCATTCGCGCTGCCTGGGACATGGTGCAAATGAGCTGGAATACGTTCCTGCTCCGTTACGACCTCGAATATCAGTTGGAACTCTTAGCACGTGTCGGCGTTGAGCGAGGAGCTCCGCTTGTCCTCGCGATCATTAGCGTTTGCGGTCTGCTCGTTTTCGCATTTGGTCTCACGTGGGCATTACGTCGACAAGCGCGCAAAGAAGATCCGCTTCTTGCGGAGTGGCGGCGGTTTTGTTTGGCACTTGAGCGTGTGGGACTCACTCGCTACCAAAACGAAGGTCCGCTCTCTTTTGCGGAACGCGCAGGGCAAGCGCGTCCCGATAAAGCCCACGAGATCCGCATGCTCGCTGATCAGTACGCCCAACTGCGCTACGGTCCTGAAGGCGAGACCCTCGCAAGCTCGCAGCTAAAACGGTTCCGTCAATCGGTGCGACGGTTTTCCATTAAAGCAAGCTCACGCTGAACGACTTCGTGACGCTCTAAACATTCTAAATAGCGTGTCTCGCCTTTATCCGACTCCTCTTGGAGTTGAGCTAAATCTTTTGCGATCTCGCCCGCCGAGGCCCCGGACGCCGCCATCAGACGTTCGTTCAAGGAGAGAATTTCGTCTTTGAGCTTTTCCGTTCGCTGTTCGATCGTCGCCATTTCTTTTTCGAGGGCACGCTGTTCTTTTTCGAGCTGCTTCTTTGTCTCTTTATAGTTGAACTTTTCTGGAGTCGCGACGCTCACCGAATTGGAAGAAACACTTCTCGAACCTACGTCGTCGCCCGTATTTTCCCGAAGCGAAAGTGCGCCTTTTTGCACCGACCAAACATATTCGTCGTAAGAGCCGGGATAAAACTCAGCCCGCCCGTCTTTGATTTCCAAAATTTTTGAAGCCGTTCTCCGCACGAAACCACGATCGTGACTAACGATTACGACCGCTCCTTCGTAATCGGCAAGCGCCTGCGTAAGCGCCTCGACGGTGTCAAAATCTAAATGGTTGGTCGGCTCATCGAGGAGCAGACAGCTCGCTCGCTTCAGAAGCATTTGCCCAAGAGCGACTCGGCTCTTCTCGCCGCCGGAAAGGACTCGTATTTTTTTGTTTACAGCCTCACCGCTAAAGAGGAGCGAGCCTGCTAGGTCCAGAATCTCTTGGCGCTTCGTATCTGGATGGGCGAACTGGCCGATGGCTTCGAGGACCGTATCTTCAGGCTTAAGTCGTTCAGCTACGTGCTGAGCGTAGTAGGCGACGTCGACATTCATGCCGAATTCCAACGAGCCGTGGAGTGGTTCAAGCTCACGCGCAAGCGCCTTCAAAAAAGTCGACTTACCCGCCCCGTTCACACCGACGACGCCCAAGTGATCACTGCGGCCCAACTCCAAACGGATATTTTTCAGAATTGTTTTTTCGCCGTAGCCCAGGACTGCGTCATCGATCTGCACGACCGTTTTCCCTGTGCGAACAGGTGCGGGCAAACGGATCTTCGCTTGCGTTGGCAGTGCTTTCACCTCAATCGATTCGATGCGATCGAGTTGCTTCAAACGCGACTGCACCTGGCGTGCTTTCGTTGCCTTCGCTCCAAAGCGCGCCGCGAAGTCGAGAATTTCTTTTCGCTTCGCTTGATTTGAAAGCGCGGCTTTCATCAACTGCTCGCGCAGAAGCTCCTTCTGCTCAAAATAATCGTCGATGTTGCCGGCGTACTTCGTCATCTGTCCGGCTTCGATCTCTAAGATGTGATCGGTCGTCCTCCGGAGGAACTCGCGATCGTGCGAAATCAAAAGAAACGCGCTATCGAGAGTCTGCAAAAAATTTTCGAGAACGACGAGTGTTTCAAGATCGAGATAGTTCGTTGGCTCATCAAGCAACATCAGATCCGGGCGACTTGCGAGAAGGTGAAGAAGCTTCACCCGCATCCGGTAGCCACCGCTCAAACTTTTTACGGGCCGATCGAAATGCGCAAGATCGAGACCGAAGGATGGCGCTAGCTGTTTCAAATCCCAAATCGGCGTCATCGTCTGCGTCTGCAGAAACTCTTCGACCGTTGGCTCTCCTTGCCAGCGATCTTCCTGCGCGAGGTATCCGATCCGGAGGCCATTTGCGCGCGTGATATCGCCGCCATCGAGAGTTTCGGTCCCAATCAAGATCTTAAAGAGTGTGGTTTTTCCGGCCCCGTTAGGACCAATGACGCCCACTTTTTCCCCGGCGTTGACGGCGAACGAAGCCCCTTCAAAGAGGTGACGTGCGCCAAAAGTTTTCACTCCGTCTTTAAGCTGTAACAAATTCGACATGATTGGTTCCGCGACTCTTCCCGTTAGCGGACGTTTTCGCCCACGTCCGCACTGGATTTCAAGACTTTAGCCCATCGCTTCTTCGGTTCGACTTATGTCCACAAAACGCCAAATGAAGATGGACCCGGGATTGCACCATACTTGTCTTTGGAAGGGAAGGGATTGAACGACCGACCTTCCAGCCCGAAAGCCGCGGACCCGGCTTTCGTTTTGAAACCGCGCCAAACGGACCTTGGCGCGCCGAGAAGTGATCACGGAGGATGCGCGATGGAAATCGAAAAAGGCTTCAAAGAAGTCATTGAGACTCTGACCGAAAAACAATCAGAGAAACAGTCTGAAAACCAGTCGGAAGAACGCACCGACATCACCTCAACTCCGCAGCGGCGCTACGTTCGCGAGCATTCGACGTGCGCGATGTGCGAATCGACTCTGGAGATTCGCCACGACGTCAACCGCGCTGATCTGAAGGTGAAAGAAGAGGCCCACTGCCCGAGCTGCGGGATCCGCGTTCGCTCCGCGCATCACTTGATGCACTGACTGGCTCTTTGCGCATGCCGCTCATTTCTAGGTCCAAAACCTTGGCGCCCGCGCCGCCATTTCTTTGGCCATTGCCAAATTTTTGACGCCAAATACTAGCCCTGCACTGACGCTCCAAAAACAAAAAGGCCGCCTCAACGAGAGGTCGGCCTTTTTTAGTTTCTGGCTTGCGTTTCTGGCGGCTGCGGCTCGGATTAGAACGAGCTGTAACCTTGAATTCCGTTTTCCCAGTCGCGTTTCATCTCGCGAACCAATCGAGCCTTCAGCGCGTGCTCTTTGCCCGCGCCGTCTAGGCCTTCTTTCATCACAACCGTACCGTCTTGAAGTTGAAGGCTGTGACGGCGGTCGAATTCGATCATCAGGTTCGAAAGGACCCGCTCATATTCCGTCAGGCCATCAAGCTCAGAGCGAAGACGTGCGAGCTTCGAGAACGAAGGCTCAGTCGTTCCGTATTTCAGTTCCACTTGCATGTCGTAGAAGTTTTTATCGAACTCGAAAGTTCCGCCGCGACGAACGAAAGTGATGTCCTTCCGAACCAGCGCGCGCTCGGCCGAGTTCGCTTCCGCTACGGCGGCATTGTAGTCGCTATAGCTTTTCATCGGATACGTGTCGTAAGCCGGCGAAGGTTCATCGACTTTCACCACACATGCCGTCATCGAGAGAGACATCAAACCCACGAGGGCGATCAGACCGAACTTCATAGTTCTTCCCTTATCCTTCATTCATTTAGCGGAACGCGCAAAGGTGCCAGGCACCCTATTCCGATTTGTTTTATTAAACACGGGCATTTTACGCAACGCGCCATATTCCTCAATACAGATCTTTTACAGCCGCTAAGCCTGCGCAAGCGCGGAACAATTCTCACTGGACCCTGCGCGTTTGGAAACGCTACATAGCCGAGCGACAATTTTCGCGGATGCTTTTCTTCGCAACTGCCTTCGGAGCGGAATCGAGTTATGTTGGCGCAGCTCCCACTTTAGCCGCCCTGCTATCTGCTTCGTCAACGCCCGACACGACTTCACTTTGCGAGAGTGATCCAGGCAAGGAGCCTCTCGGCAGTCAGAGGAATTGACGGCGATGCCTTACTGCGCCGCAACCGTGATTGCGTTTAAGGCCCGAGTTCGCGAGAGTTCCTAGGACAAACCGTTCAATCGTATTGATCTTCTGGAGACGACATCATGCTCAATGCGCCAAAGGCTCTCGGCTTTCGCCGCTTCAACTTCGCCGCCGTTTTATGCAGTTTTGCTTTCCTAGCGGGATGTACGAGCGCCGAAAGAGGCCAGAGCAACGACTCAAATTCTAATTCCCGAAACAACCAGCAGGTATCTGAGAAAAAAGGAGAGAAAGTGTCCGCAGGAAAGAACCCGACCGTCGTTATCGAAACATCCATGGGCAACATCGAAGTCGAGCTGAACCAAGAGAAAGCTCCGATCAGCACCGAGAACTTCCTGAAGTACGCTGATTCGGGCCACTACAACGGGACGATCTTTCACCGCGTGATCCGCAGCTTCATGATTCAAGGTGGCGGTATGACGGAGTCGATGGAACAAAAACCGACTCAAGCTCCGATCAAGAACGAAGCAACAAACGGATTGAAAAACGATCGCGGCACGATCGCGATGGCGCGCACGGGAATCGTTGACAGCGCAACATCGCAATTCTTCATCAACGTTGTCGACAACGGGATGCTCAACAACACCGGTACGTCCGCGCAAACTTACGGTTACGCCGTGTTTGGGAAGGTCACGAGCGGTATGGACGTGGTTGATAAAATCAAAGAAGTTCCTACGACGTCGAAAGGATTCCACAACGACGTCCCTTCAACTCCGATCGTTATTAAATCCGTCAAGAGAAAGTAAGTTTCTCCCGATACTTATCCTGAGTTCCCGAGGTGAAACTCAATCGCGTTCACCTCGGACTTTCATCGCGCCGGTCCAATTCTCCGAGCGATGAACTGGCAATCGTACGCAACAGCGACTAAGCTGGATCCACCTTATGGAAGAGATCATCACCAGTTACTTCTCCCAGTATGCCTACGCTCCGTTTCTCGTTTACGGAGCGATCTGTACATTCATGGTATTAAGTGCGTTCGGCATGCCGATTCCCGAAGAGTTGGTTCTTATCAGCGCGGGCTTCGTCGGCTACATGTCGTTGAATCCGGAACTCTTCCCCCCGCCGACTCCCGATGCCGCAAAAGTAAACGTTTACGTTTTAGCGGGCGTTTCATTTTTCGCCGTGATGGGTTCGGATTTTCTGATCTATTGGCTCGGCAAGAAATTTGGACCCAAGCTTTTCAAGATGCGCTGGTTCTCGCGCATGGTCAGCGAAGCCGCTCTCGAAAGAGTGAAGCGCTGGATGTGGAACTACGGTTATTGGGCCGTGATCATCTTCCGCTTTACTCCGGGCGTTCGTTTCCCTGGGCATTTGATGTGCGGAGCGATGGGTCTTTCCCCTTGGAAGTTCATCGCCGTCGACTCGATCGCCGCTGGCTTCTCCGTTCCGACGCAAGTCTTGCTCGTGTCGTTCTACGGAAAGTTCATCTTGAAGTACTTTACGGAATTTAAGATCTACTTCTTCTCAACGCTGGGAACGGCGTTTGTGATCTTCTTGATCTACAAGTTCCGCCAGTCGCGCCAATTGAAAGCGCAGACCGCTGCCAGCTCAACGCAGGCAGCGGCGCACACCAAACAACAACAAGTTGGTAATTCGCCGACTCAGATGTGAGTCGACCTTTTCAAAGATCTAAATGAGTCGGAACCTGCGCTCCGCTCGCCACGTCGTTTGCCGAAACCGATGCGTGAATATGAAAAAGGCTCTCGAGGCGACGAGCTGCTTCGTCTCGCTGAGGCGCTTGCAAGGCACGCTCAATCCCTTCGCGCAAAGCTTGCTGAACAACGTTCTGTTCAACGGCTTCGAGCGCAGATTTCACCGCTTTAAATTGCGTGAGAACATCCGTCGTCGCGCGGCCTTCGGCGATCATACGCGCGATTCCGCTCACCTGCCCCGAGAGACGGTTCAGGCGATTGACTTGATCGGCCGCCTCTTGCGAAGCCGGCGTTTTATCGGCGGCTCGATTCAGGACGCGATTTAAAACGCGCTTCTTGATACGCGACACGGGATTACAGCGACCAGTAGTTGAAGAGGAAGAACTCTGTCTCACGCTCGTGGAAGGCTTGAAAAGCACGCTCTTCCTTCAACACGTTCCGCTTTTGCGTAGCGCCCGCGATGAAGAACAGAGGACCTACCGTTCCTTTTACCGAAGCTTGGTATTTGATCTTCTCGTCTTTGAAGCCAAATTTATTGTTCGCTTCCGAGTCGTGGTAATTCATTTGATCGTAGCCAACCGAGAGTTGCGCGCCGAAGTCTTTGTAGAAGTACCAGATGGGTCCAACGAACGTTTCGTAGCCCCAGTTTTTCGTCGTGAGAACTTTGTTATCAGCCGTGAGGAACGCCGTCTTCGACTGAACGTAGTAATCGGGCTCAAGGCGCGCTTCGAAAGAGAATCGATCACCAAACCACTGCTCGAATACGATCTCGGGACGGATACGTGTTACGAGCCCTTGCTCGCGCGAACCATCGCTCGTCGGAGCGTAAACGCGGAAGTTGATTTTAGAATCAAGATCCGTCTCGGGACGACGACGGAACTTGTAACCAAGAACTCCGTACGCATCACCAATCTTGAATTCGCTAGCTTGGTAGCTCTTGCCGTACTCCGTACCGCCCCAGGTGTAGAGGAAGACGGGACGAAGGGAAGCTTTCCATCCGCGACCGATGCGGTAGTCGATGGCGAAGTAGTTGTAAGCGAAGGGGCGACCGGCACCTTTGTAGAACTGCTCGGAGCTTAAGTTCGTGAGGTTGAAGTACGCGAAGTTCACGTCCTTCATCATCCGGCTCCAAGGAGTTGTTCCGACGCTTGTCGAAATCGAGTTGGAGCCTGAAGAAGTCGAATCGCTCGAAGAGCCTTCTCCATCGTCCGCGTTAGACGCCGAAGATGACGTGACACTCGCCGCGCTCTTTGAAGGAGCCGACGAAGCACCTTTAGACGGCGCGGCTTGCGCGCTCACGCTGAGACCCAAGAATGCGATCAGTACGAATTGCCCCTTCACGTTCAACCCCTTCATTGAGCACTCGCTCACTTTGCTAAACATGTCCCCACCCAAAACACGGATTCGCTCAAAGAGCGATGCTCTCCAGCTCGTCGCCGAAGATGATCTTGTCTTCGATCTCGGTTCCGTTGCACACGCGCGCTGGCTTCTTCTCGAAGCCTTCGATCGAAACTTCGCTTCCCGAAATCACGACCTGTAATGGATCGTAACCTTCACGATCCATTTGGTACGTGCCTTCAACCGCGTCGCAGATCGCTTCGGGAAGCGTCAGCGAACCGGCAGGCGAAAGAGTCGCGCGCGTGGTTGTTCCCGACTCCACTCCACCGCTTGAAAGCGCGATGTGCTCGACTTCAATTTTCGGAGCTTCGAAAAAAGTACCGAGACGACGAAGATATTCGCCATCAGGCTTAAGAAGACGAACTTTGAAATCCGAAACTTTCACCGTCGCCATGCCTTCGCGAAGGATCTTGTCGGAGGAATCTCGTTGATCAAAGTTATCTACGATCGTGCCGCTCACGATGTAGTCGATATGTTTCTCATCGACAGGTGCGGGTGTCGGCTTCGGACGCGGGAAGATGATGTCAATGATACTCGGCGGCTCAGGTGCGGGCGGAGGAGCCGGCATCACACGTGTGGCCGAGAGGATGATCTTTCGTTTTACGACGACCGAATTTCCGTTTTTGAAAACGAGTTTGTAGACCATCGAACCCGAATCGATCGCAACCGTGTTCGCGTAAGGGATGAAGCGATCGGCTCCGTAGCGCGGAAGAAAATCGTCGTACGTCAGCGTGAATTGCAGGTTTGCGATCTGAAGTTCGGGAGTCGTGCCGTAGACGCTCTCACTCTCGCACTTGATCAGTTCGAGAACGAAGCTTTCGGTTTTGTCGGACTCTTTATCTTCCGGGCGGTGGTAGTCCGGCGAGTTTCGCGCGATTTTTCCGCAGCCGGCGATCTTGATCTTCCCGTTCTCGCCGATTTGCTCCATGCGTTCAGAGAGCTGCTCAACGAGCGCGATGTTTAGGAATCGACGGAAGTGGCCCAGCGCAAAAACGCCGTGACGAGCGAGATCCAGCGGACGCTCCTGAATCGAAACAACTTTGGGAGCTTCGGTGTTCTTCGGTTTGCGATCGGTTTCGGGCCGGCGCGAGATGTAGTCATCAGCTGGTGAACATGCGCTGAGACCGAGCGTGCAGGCCGCAGCGAAGAGCACGACCGGACGGGACCAAGTCGTCAAGATGCGCGAGCGAAGCATCCGATACCCCCTCTAGGTAGGTTGTAGGAACTTGGCTTGATCTAGTGGAAGTGCCGAAAAATGGCAACGAGGGCTTGGTGAATTTTGCAGTCCTGACGCTCACATAACAAAGACCGCGAAGAAGTTTCCATGCACGACCTGCATGACACCATCCAAACCGCGAATAATTGCCTCGAGCGGGAGCGATGTGGCTCCACTCACTAGAACTTGAACTCGCGAGCTATACTTCTTTAGCTCAGGCGAAGACGCGTTGGTAAACGGCGGCTTGAACCGAAATCCCGCCATTCAAGAAGCGACGGTGATGAACGAGCTTCCACTCACGCGGAGCACGGATTTTTTCGAGTCCAGCTTTCTCCGGTAGAAGAAAGCAAGCTGCTTGCGGTTGGAAGGCGCTCTCTAGGCACTGAAAGAGTTCGCTATAGAAATCGCTTAACCGGCCCTTTACCGCAATCCGCTCACCCCAAGGCGGATTGGTGATCACGACCCGCGGAAGCGCCCTTACGCCCGGCGAAGAAAGCTTAAAGGCATCGCCGACTTCCAATCGCACACTCTTCTTCTGACCGAGGGTTTTCAAATTCCCCTTCGCCGCTTCCACTGCCTTTGCATCAAGATCAAATCCTGAGAAAGCTTCGAAGATGTTCGGCCGGGTGGATCGGAGTTCAACCGACGGAGACGAAAGTACAAAACGCTCAAATGCGTAAGTGCGCCCCGAGAGCACTTCGCTTCTCTGGGCCGCCTCAAGGAGGAACGTTCCGCCTCCCATCATCGGATCGACGAGTTCGACGCTTGAAACTTCCCCTGCTAGTCCGTGCACTTCCGTGAGACAAAGGAGGGCTGACGCGATCGTCTCGCGAAGGGGGGCCTCGCTCGCAAGCGTCCGGTAGCCTCGCTTGTGGAGAAGCTCACCCGAAGTGTCGAGACTCATGAAACAAACGTCGTTTTCAAGGCGCACGAACACGGTCAACGGCTCACCTTGCTGCTTTAGGCTCACGCCGCGTTTTTTAACGCGTGCGGCTCGGCCTTCTTCGCACGTTTCTTCGATTCGCTTTTTGACCTTCAACCACGATGTTTTCGAAGAAGCTTGGAATTCAACCGGAATATCGTCGGGGAACCAACTCTCCCAAGGGAAGTTCGACATTTTTTTGAAGAGCTTGGGGAAGTCTCGGCATCCAAAATCTGCAACGCGGACGAGGATGCGAGTCGGAATTTTAAGGGCACGATTGAGAGCAAATCCAACCTTCAAGGGCAAAGTGATTGAGAGGCCACCCTTCACCACTTCGGCTCGAGCCTCGGGCAACCAATCTCGAAGCTCGAATTCAGCGAGATCCTCCAAACCGGGAGCAACGATCAGGAAGAACTCTCGCGTGGAATCCGGAGTAATGGCCTCAGCTTCTGGAGCGCCGCTCGACGGATTCTGTTTATGTTTCGACTCCGCCGAAATCGGCAGTTTTTTTGGCGTGACCTTCGGCGCGTTCTTCCCGGCTTGTCGCACGACAGTAAATCCCTTCGCTCACTTGGAAATCTCTCATTACTGGCTGAAGCCGCAAGCGGCAAGCTCCGCGCGCTTTTGGAGTTGTTACTAAAACGCGTCAAAAAAACGGTTGCTCGCCGAAATGACACTTGATAGCTGTGCCGCACCAACTGAACCGATCTCAAACCTAAAGGGGGATCTCATGCGTCAACTTTTCATGGCCGCACTCGTAATGGCATTGGGCGTTTCTGCTCATGCTGGCGAACTCGACAAAGAACAAACTTTCACAACTGAGCAAGTCGAACTCGCAAAAAACCTTCCTGCAACTCTCGTTGTCCGCGTAAAGACGGCAACTCAAGAAGTTGAAGTTCTCCACTCCAGCAAAGTCATCGAGCCGACTGAAGCTTCGAAAGAGCTCGTTTCGACTAGCTCGTTCGAAAAAATCGACGTTAAGGGCGGAATGACTGGCGTTAGCGAACTCGACAAAGACAGCTCGTCTTCGTCTTGGTACTTCTGCTTCCCCAACTACAACTATTACTACCCCAGCTATAACTACTACGGTTACAACTACTCGTACTCGAACTACTACTCGTACTACTACGCTGGTTACCAGTACTCGTACTACAGCTGGCCGTACTACAATAACTACGGCTACGGCGGTGGTTACGGTGGCGGATACGGTTACAACAACGGCTGGTACTAAGCTGATCGATTTTCGCTAAGCGCGCGCGTGTTCGAGCGCTCGCTCCGGTGAGAATTTTCAGATGCCGACTCCCCTGGGGTCGGCATTTTTTTTATTTGCAGCGCGGCAGTTCCCACTTCCCCAGTTTAGGTCTAAAACTCGGTCGCCCCGACTCTTCCATCGAGTTCTAACGAGGTGACCATGATCCTTCGAATTCTCAAACTGGCGCTTACGCTTACGATCTTTTCGGCCATCTTCGGCCTCTTGGCGCAGGAAGCTTTCGCTACAGAGAAGCTTGAAACTCCCTTCAAAAATATCGGCACTATCGCTAAGTCGGCGGGCTTTGATAAATGGAAAAACACGAAGCCTGATTACACGGTGAAGGTCGCGATTCTCGATAACGGCTTTAAGGATCACGCCGACCAAATCGGCAAGTCGCTTCCCGAATCGACCGTTTATCACGCAGGTCCCGTCGCGGTTGATCCGGCAACGGAAGAGTCGCACGGCCTCTTCATGGCGCAAATCGTGTCAGGTCTTCTGAACTATGCACCTCACGTAAAATACGAACTGCATCTCTTCTCGGCTTACGGTTACTCGAATCTCGAAGCGGCCGTGAATCAAGTGATTGCAGATAAGTTCGATATCGTTCTCTACGCGCAAGTTTGGGAGTACGGTGGTAACGGCGATGGCCGCGGCTTCATCAATACGCTCGTGAACAAAGCAACTGATGCGGGCATCTTGTGGGTCAACGCTGCGGGGAACTTCGGTAACTCCACTTACCGCACGGGTATTCGCCTCAATGACGATTCGTGGGCCACTCTTCCTGGTCCAAACGATTCGGTTCGCGTTCGATGCAAGAAGAACGACAAAAAGAAATGTAACTTGCGCGTTGTCTTGAGCTGGAGCGATTTCAGCGACGACGTCAATGAAGGTACGGATAAAGATCTCGATCTCATCGTGGCTGACGACACGCTCAAGATCATCACGAGCTCAGCACTCACGCAGGTCAAAGAAAAAGCTGAGCAGCCGGGCCTTTCGCTCTACCCTCGCGAAATCGCAACGACCGAAGTTAAACCTGGGCTTTACCTTTTGCGCGTGAAAGCTCGCTCTAAAAACTTTGTAAAAAAAGATGATTTACGTCTCACGGTGAGTGGTGACCACCTCGAACTACTCGATAAGACCGAGGGGGAGACGCTCTTGGCTCCTGCGGATAACGAGTCCGTCATCACGATCGGCGCAAACGATTCAGAAAAGAGTGCGGATTCGGAAGAGTTTAAAAAACCCGAACTCACTTACCCCTCGCTCATGACTTTGAAAAATGGCGAGCAGTACAAAGGAAGCTCGAACTCTTCGGCCGTTGCGGCAGCAGCTTTGATACTCGTGAAGGCGGCATGGCCCGAGACGAGCCGCGAAGGTGCAATTGAACTTCTCGGTGGTTCGAACGGGAATAAAAAAGCAAAAAAACCCGTTGGCACGAAGATGGGCGGAGCTCCCGGATTGGGCCTTCCTCTGCACGCACTTCAGTTTGGCCCAACGGGCGAGGGCTGCTTTGAGCGCGTTCAGCTCCCCTACACGCCTCCGGCCCTTCAGCCCCTCATCAACGACGCAAAACAACTGGGGCTTACCGTTGTACGTTCAACCAGCGGAATCAAAATCTTCGTTGAAAGAGATCCTTACTCCTTCATCGGAGGCACCGCACGCGTATCGCCTGACGATATGCTCCTAGTGAGCCAGCTTGGATTCGAAGGACTTCCCCGCTCCAACCAGGGGTTTGTACCTTTCGGGAGCTACGAGATCGTACAAGTTCCGCACGGTCAGTTTGTTTGCGCTTCGGAAGAGAAGCCTTCGAAGAAGTCTGGTCTCAAGGTTCCCGTCGCGGACGACTAATCGCGATCACGGAGATCTTTAAGCACCAAAGGAGACGACGGATGAGCTGGCAAACTTGCATCTCGGTTCAAACTTCTCGGCAAGGTTTGCTGCTCATCACGGAGAACGTTTCGAAAGCGTTCGCTTCTTCCGGTGTCACCTCTTCGGGTCTACTGCACATCTTTATCCAGCACACCTCGGCCTCACTTCTCATCCAAGAGAATGCAGATCCAACCGCAAAGCGCGACCTTGAGGAGTTCATCGATCGACTCGTTCCCGAAAATCAGTCGTGGCACCGTCACCTTGATGAGGGCTCTGACGATACAGTTTCGCATATGAAATCAGCTGTAACTGCCACATCTCTCACGATCCCGGTAAAGGACGGCAAACTCCTTTTGGGAACGTGGCAAGGTCTTTACCTCTGGGAGCACCGTCGCGCCCCCCATTCCCGCCGTCTCGTATTGACCTTCCTGGGTTGATTCTCGATCCTTCAAGGTTTTCCAAGTCTGTCTAAGGCTTCGACACCTGTTCATCCCGCTACGGCCGCCAAAAGGTGCCTGGCACCAGTTGGTAGCGCACCTGCGTTAAAAACGATCTGAGCAGCTATTTTTGGCGATAGGCTTGCACAAGCTTCTGCTCGTAGTCCCTCTTGTTGTGGAGACGATCTATGAAGCACAAACCTTTTCTCCTCGCGCTCGCCCTGATGAGCCTCGCGCAAACGATGCTCGCGACATCCCCGGCGCAAGCACAAATGCAGGCGCAGGCAGGACCCGCGACACTTCCAGCGGCAGCGCCGGCCGGCCCTCATCGTCTCCGCCCGGCGGGTCAAACTCCTCCAGCCGCCGTACCTCAGGCCGCCGCTCCCCAAACGCGCCCGCAAGCCGCACCTTCAGCACCCGCTGCACCTGTTGAGGCTCTCGAAGCCCCGGCTAAGCGCGCACGTCTTATGCGAAACGATCAGACCGGTTTGTGCATGATCCAAACTCCTACGCTCACGCCAAAGCTCGGGGTCTCAAAAGATGACCTCGTGAAGTTCGCCAACCTCACGGAACAGCATAAGTCCCTCGTGAATCAGGTTCTCCGCCTCAACAAGTTGGAAGGTTATCAAGAGCTCAAAGAAATCCGCTGCGATGAAGCCGCAAAAGTTCTCGTGACAACGTTGAACCGCGATCTCTACTCGAAGCCAGCGACAGAAAAGCCGAAGGTCTCGCCGATCTTGCGTTGTGAAGCTGGTGATTACCGCATGCGTTTCCAAGTGAACGAGGATCGTCTCGTCATGGAACTCACGAAAGTCGAAGCGGGACAAACCGAAGCCAAAGTCATCTCAAGAGATGAAATGTCCATCGTTGATAACGTGACATCAAATGCTCCGCCCATCTGTCTCACACCGAAGAAGGCGCAGCAGAACCTTACGTTCAAACTTTGTATTCCCGTAAAGCCGAAGAACGAAGAAGGCGAAGGTCGCCTCCAGCTGGATATCGATAAAAAACCGATTCCGCCGGAGATGCGCGCAGCTAAATGCGTGAACCCACCTGGGTTCGGCCGCGCGGTGAAGCCGCTCGTAAAAGTGATTGAAACCGAAGAGTCGGCACCTCGTCGGGAGGCTCCGAAGTCTCAGACTCCGGCGCGCACGACAACCCAGGCACCGCAAGCCCCGTCGAAGAGCGTCCCCGTTGCGGCCGCTCGCTAAGCGAGCTTAGAGCGCTCCTAGAGCGCTGTTAGCGATTTACCCAGATATAATCCGCGCGTGGGCCCCACTTTTCGTGGGGCTTCATCGCTTTCTCGGCTTCGTTTTCGCCAACACCGTCAAAGTGCACCTGCGAAACCACCACCACGTTTTGTGCACCACGCGCAAGCAGGCGATCGGGCAAGCCTCCACCGTAGACGGCGTGGAAGTCGCCGACAATAATCACCAAAATCTGTTTAGGATTTTGTTTGAGGTACTCGGTTGCCGTCCAAGCCATCGTTTCATCCCAGACGCTTTGGGCTTCGAAGAAGCGCTGCAAAGCCTCTTTGGAGATATGTCCGCTCATGACCTCTTGGAAACGTTCGAAGTAAGCGGCGTTCCCAAGTGTAAAATCAGGCGGAAGCTGGGCTCGTTCCGCTTCCGTGAGACCCGCGATGCCGACTTTCGAAATTCGACCGGTGAGACTCCGGGGAGCATTGAGCGCAAGCGTCTTTCCACCGTGCTTCGCGGGAAAGAGAACCTGCGGCCGGTAGGGAGCAAATGGTGCCTTCCCCCACTCAATCGTTTTCAAGAATTCCGCTTCACCAAGAAGTCCGTTCACGAACTGATCGACCTGCGGTTGCGAAGGTCGGTAGAAAAACTCCATCCCGACAGAGAGCTGATCTGATCCCGCCGTGTAGAGCGCTTCAAGGACTCTCAACTGATTTTGTTGATGCGCGAGAATATCGTGCTGCTCGCTTACGACAACCACCGTTCCCGGCTGGAGCGAACGATCAACAACTTGTTGGAGCGAAGCTTCTTGAAGCGTTTGACCGTCGTAAATTGCACCGGATCTCCAAGCGCTGGCGCAAGCCACTTGGGAGAAAAACAAGGTAATCAGCAGGAGGAGTGTTTTCATTCCCCTTAGCTACCTTTTTCTTCCCCTAGAAGCAAATCAGAGATGCGCTTCCTCACGTGGTCTTTCGGGGAGCCAATCCAAGATTTGCTGGATCACCCAAGGTGCGTCATCGAGCGGTAAATCGTGCCCGGCAGAAGGATGCACTTTAAATGTGGCAGCCCAGCGCGAGGCGATGACGCGCGAACAAGACGGGTCCACCATGCGGTCTTTATCGCTCCCCAAAACTAGCACGGGAACAACCGGCGCCACCTGTTTTGGTTGATAGCGGGCCGCCGCAAGCAGCTGCCGCGCGAAGTTCTCGTGCGAAACCGGGCGCTCAAGGTGAATCGTCGCCCAATCGTGCGCGATCTGGTCGTAAAGCTCAGGACGATTACTCACCATCCTCAAGACGTTGCGCTCGCGCTCAATCGCCGATTCGGCCTTCGCGATCCGGAAAAGGTGACCATAACTAGCGGGACTTAAACGACGCAAGAAAGTTGAGTAACCGCGAAAGCTCGTGTTGATCAGAACGCAACCCGCGAGCTCATCGCGCCAACGCTCAAGCCAACTGCTCACGATCATTCCGCCAAGTGAGATCGCCACGAGATAAGTATCGCGCGCTGGCGTTTCACCCGCTTCGCGTTGGCGACGCCGAATCTCTTGGAGTTTCTCGCGCACGAACTCAGCCATCTCGGGAATGGAGGTTGGAGACTTCATCTCAGAATAGCGCCCCGATCCGGGGAGATCGATGGCATCAACTCGCGCCGCGTGACCTTCCGCGAGAAGGGCACGCTCAAGATGCGCCGGGAAATCGCCCCAATGACGCGATTCGCGAGCGAGGCCTCGGATAAGAATCCAGTGAGTCCTCGGATTACTTGCCGGCATACCAAAGCTCCTTTGCGCGATTCTCGAGCGCGACCCGATCGTTCGCTGCGAGTTGCGTCCACGGCTGTGGACTCAGAAGCGCACGGTGCAAAAAATCAAAAAGGGTGATGTGCCTTCGCAAAATGCGACGCAAACGATGCGGCTGCAAAGGATTGAAAGCGCCCAGACTCGAAAAAAGCTGACGCGGATTTTTTTTAAGCCACAGCCAGCTTCCGAGCTCCAACGTCCAAGGGAGATAAAGCCCTCCACCCGCCTCTTCGAACTTACGATCATAAAGCCAATCCCAAAGATCGCCGTGCGTGGTGTACTGTGCTGCTTGCGGTTCGATGCGGTAGATGTGATTCGGGTAACTACGATCGAATAAACGCTTGAGCGCGACGATCTCCACTAAGTGCGGTGGTGGGCGTTTTGTCTTTGCGTAAGGAAACCAAAAACGATCGACCGCTCCAAAGCCAGAATGCACGTCCACACTCATGCTGAGCTTTGACGGAAACATCTCGCGCTCGACGACGCGGCAGAGGGCTTTGGATTCAACTTCCATCGTCTCGGCGCGTGCCGTCTGACCACGATACCAAGGTAGAATGTTCGAATAAGTCTGTCCGCCGAGAAGGAACGCAGGGGGTTCTTCCGCCACTACGGGCGAGTTGCGCATAAGATCCACGCCGTTTCCGTTTGCGCGACGCATGTGGAACATGCCGACCGGGTTGATGATCGGCATGAAAACGATCCGCGATTTTCCAAGACGCTCGCGCAACGAATCGTCCCAACTCAAGACTTCGTTGAGAGTCTGCATCCACGCGATCGTCACTTCGCTACCGATCCGCTCAAGTCCGTGGACGCCGCCAAAGATTCCGAGGCAAGGTGCAGTTTTGTCTTCGGTTCCCAGCACGATGCTGTAAATTGGAAATTCGTTCCCGCGATCTTCAACCGTCGCTTCAACGTGGATGCGCGCAAGTCCATGACCGAAGTTGCGCAAGAGCTTTTCGAGCGTCACGAGCTCAGGGAGCTTTCGGTCGATCCGTTTTTGCTGATGCGGCTCGCGGAGTTTAGGCGAAAACAAGGATGCGGCTCCTTAGGTATCAATTGGCGCGGCGCTTAGCAGCCGATGTTCTAAGGATAAGGTTTTTTCCCGCAAAAGAAAAACGCCACGGCTTGCGCCGCTCACGCCTAGACTTTCGCTAAGGCGTAGCTGAAGCCCCTTAAAGCTGACATTTGGCACACCAGTATGTGCTGCGGCCACCGATCACTTTACTTTTGATCGGATGTCGGCATTCGCGACAGGGCTCTCCTCCGCGCTCGTAGACCAGATGAGAATCTTGGAATCCGCCACTCTCGCCGCTCGCTTGTCGGTAGTCGCGAATCGACGATCCACCTTGCATGATAGCTTCGCGCAAAATGACTCGCGAGACCTCCACGAGGCGCTGACACTCGTCTTTGGTCAAACGTCCCGCGGGCTTGGTCGGGCGGATACGCGCTCGGTAAAGAGCTTCCGATGCGTAAATGTTCCCGATCCCGACGACGATGCGCTGATCCATGATGAAGACCTTCGAAGCCACTTTGCGTTTGCGTGAAGTCGCGAATAAAAATTCGGCCGTAAACAAAGTGTCATCGAGCGGCTCAACACCAAGGCCTCTCAGTCTTGGATGAGTGGATTCCTCACCGTGACGAACGAGATCTAAAACGCCGAAGCGCCGAGGATCTCTGTAAACAAGATACCGACCATCGGCGAATGCGATCGCGCAGTGATCGTGGTTTCCTTTCGAGACTTCAGAGAGTGAAGTGACAAGACGCCAGCTTCCGGTCATCCCAAGGTGACTAAGAATCGAAGCCTCAGGAGTATCGAGGAGGAGATACTTCGCCCGTCGGCGAACCGCGAGGATCGGTTGATCTCTGAACGTTTTTGGCAGTTCTTTCGGAATCGGGAAACGGATATCCGGGCGGAGCAGTTTCACCTCGCGGATCACCGGCGACCGCCCAAGAAGCGACTCTAATCCGCTTCGCATGGTTTCAACTTCTGGTAGTTCTGGCATGGGGACCTTCTCAGCGACTCGGGTTTGACGATGCGTCGACGGGCGGGGGAATTTTACGTCCGACGATCGAGAAACACAACGCTCCTAGAGGATTGTTCGGTTTCGCTTTTGTACGATCATGCCGACGACCATACTAGCAACGAAAATCAAGGGCGCAAGCTGGAGAGAAGCTAAAGCGGTCATTGCCGGCGCTGGACAAAACCCTCCGAGCCCCCAGCCAATTCCAAAGATCATCGCGCCAACGAGAAGCCGACGATCGATCGACTTCGTCGTCGGAATTTGAAAACTTTCGCCAAAAAGCGGCGACTTTCTTTTCGTGATCACGCGGTAAAGAGTTGCGTGCACGAGAAGTGCTCCGACCATGACAAAGAGGAGCGAAGGATCCCAGTTTCCGAAAAGATCGAGGAATCCAATCACCCGTCCAGGTTGCGTCATCCCGCTGATTCCAAGACCGAGAGCGAAGATAAATCCGATGATGAAGGTGAACACCGCGACCCTCACTGAACACCCGCGATCATGCGAAAAAGTGTTGCGGTGAGAATTCCAAAAAGCATGAAGGCAAGAGTTGCGGCCAATGAGCGCGGCGAGAAACGACTTAAACCGCAAATGCCGTGACCGCTCGTGCAGCCACTGCCGAGTGAGGTGCCGTAACCGACGAGGAATCCCGCGATCGCCAGAATGACCCATCCGCGGTTTGTTGTGTTCACGAAGGCGGCCGGAGCAAGAAATTGCAGCACGACCCCGCCCCCAAGAAGGCCCAGGAGAAACGCGACCCGCCAAAGAAAATCTTGATCGCGCTTTTGAAGAGCTCCACCCAAGATTCCGCTGACTCCCGCAACCCGACCGTTCACCAGGAGAAGAAGCGACACCGCGATCCCGATAAGGGCTCCGCCTAATAGCGCGGGCAAAAATGGCGATAGTTGCAAAGCATTCATATCGACTCCTCATTCAACTTGGCGAACGCCCTTTGGGCTATCCTGCTGACATCGAAGAGGCAAAAGGTTTTGTTTAAAGTGGCTCTGATTTTGTTGAGTGAGGCATTCGAGAGAACGCTAATCGGGAAAGCTCACGCCGATCGCGAAATAGGGTCCACCGAGGTCAATCGGTGTCCTTAGGAAGCGGTAGCCCGTTTCGAGAGTCAGAAAGACGGAGTCTCGACCGAAGCTCAAACCACCTCCGAACTGCGCAAGCCAACTTGCGCCGCTTCCGGAATAAAACTCGATGCCGTCTTTTTGCAGATCAACTTGCGACCACTGGAGCCCCGCGCTCGCGTGAAAATCGAGACGAACAAACTCGGTATCGACCGGATAAAACCGAACGAGAGGGGCTGCGGTGAAAGACTGGAGTCGCGAAAAATTCGGGCCCGGACTTGCGCCTTCAGGCAGCGGGCCATGCGGAGTTGCGCCGTCGTTTTGCGTGCGATCGTACACGACACGAAGGCCTATTTGCGCACGTCGGGCGCCCATCGTGAGATCCATCCCGAAGCCCGAAAGCGACTTCAAAGCGGGAAGATCTTTTTCATCCGTCAGGAGCTTAACTCCGTTGTCGCGAACGTTTCGCACGTTGTAGAAAACGCGAAACTCCGCTTCATCATCCTTGATACCGAGGTCGCCGAAGATCACGTCGTTGAACGCATCCATGAAGGCAAACGCTTCCGAAGGCACGTGACAAAATACGATCGCGGCTACCGCGAGAGCAAGCCAGCTGCAGTCTCGGTTTTTCATGAGTCTCGCCTTCAACCCTGATGGGTTACGAGAACGTAGATGATGTAGATGTGCGTTAGGTGATGCACCATCTGGTCAAACCCGAACGCGCTCCAGTAGGCGGCGCTCGTTGTATCTTTGAATCGACCAAGATACCGGGGACCGGACTTGATTCGGTCCATAACGAAGTGCACGACAAAATCAATCGCGGCGAGCCACCACAATGACGGCTGTACGAACAAACAAATGATCAAAGTCAAAACCGCGTGGACTCCGCAGTGGAGCGAGAGAGGAACGACAAACGACCAGTTCGGACTGAACTTCTTGAGCATATAAGGGAACTGAAGCGGAAAATCCGCAACGAAATGCTTGATCTGAAAGATCACAAGCAGCACGAAGATAGATTGTAGCGTCGTTGTCGTTACCAAGCTGCACTCAACCTAAATCTGGAACCTTAACGCCAGGTTTACACCCGGCTCGCTTTTAGTTTGCTCCGAAACTGGTGCGAAAGAAACTTGGTTCCCTTCGCTCCGGACTTTCCTACAGCCCATACTCTTTTTTCTCGTCGATATGAGCTTCGCGCTCGATCACTTGGCGTACTTTCTCTCGGGCACGTACGTACGCCTGGCGATCGGCTTCCATCTTCTTAGCTTCCCGTTCCCGCTCTCGCTCCCACTCTCTTTCGAGGCGGTCGCGACCCGCGTTCGGATCGGGACGCTGATTGCGCTCGACGATGAACTCTTCGCGTGCGCGCGCGTCTTCACGCTCCGCGCGCTCACGAATCACCGTCATCTCGCGCGCGGCGCTTTCGCGCTCGCGTGCTTCGCGCGCCATGCGCTCGAGCGTGCGTTCGAAATCGCGCGCGCGTGCGCGCGCTTCTTCGACTTCCGCGCGGAACTGTTGTTCCTCAGACGCCATGAAACCCAACGCGATCGGCTGTCCGATCCAGAAAGCGGCGGCTGCGGCACTGATGATGACACCCACGCGAGATGAGAAGTTCATGACTTCCTATCGGAACTTTCCGCGAACTCCTCGCCCCGATTTTCGTCCTATTTTGGCCACATTTGACCTCTTCGAACATTCGGGGCAGAGTGGACGGGCTTTTTTGAGCCAATGACGCCGCCAGTGATGCGGATAGGGCGTCTCATTTCCAGACACGGAACCGAGGAAGAATACCACATGGAATTCATTTACGAGATCGGCCTCTTCGCTTTGAAAACCGTCTTCATCGTAGTCGGAGTGTTATTAACGGCTGCATTTCTCTTTCAGATGGGTTCCTCGCGCAATCGTCGCGGAACGCAGATGGAAGTTGAAAAGCTCAACTCGAGATTTAAATCCTTTCGTCGCCATCTCCAAGGACACCTCCTCGGAAAAAAACAGTTTAAAAATTTGCAGAAGGCCGAGAAAAAGCAACGCAAAGCCGAAGATACGGGCGATGCGCGACCTGGCCGGGTATTTGTGATTGATTTCGTCGGTGACGTTCGGGCAACGGCTGTTCAAAGTCTCCGTGAGGAAATCACCGCCATCCTTTCGGTAGCGCAGGCAGGCGACGAAGTCGTCGTTCGGCTCGAAAGCGGCGGCGGTCTGGTTACATCGTACGGGCTCGCAGCCTCACAACTCGCGAGGCTCAAAGAGGCAAAAATCAAACTCACGATTTGCGTCGACAAAATCGCGGCGAGTGGCGGGTACATGATGGCGTGCGTGGCCGATGAAATCATCGCTGCTCCTTTTGCGGTCGTGGGATCGATCGGCGTCATCGCGCAAGTTCCGAATTTCAACCGTGTGCTCAAGAAAAACGATGTCGATTACCGCGAAGTCACGGCAGGAGAATTCAAACGTACGGTCACCGTCTTCGGAGAGATCACCGAGCACGGGATGGAAAAATTCAAAGAGCAGATCGAAGGCACCCACCTTCTCTTCAAGAATTTTGTTTCCTCGCACCGTCCGCGTGTCGACATCGCAAAGGTTGCAACCGGAGAGCATTGGTACGGCACGCAGGCAGTAGAGCTGGGTTTAGTCGACCGACTGCTCACGAGCGATGACTATCTCTTTCAGCGCTACCCTACGGCTGACGTCTTTCGCGTGCATTATCATGGTCGTAAAAAACTTCGCGATCGCCTTTCAGAATCCGCCTCGGAAATTTTACACAAAACGCTCCTCAAACTCTGGACCGACGCCAACCGAACGCGCTTCGATCTTTGACTTTCTTCAATCGTCCAAGGATTCCATCCATCTGTTGCAGGTCGTGTTAGCGGCCATTAAAACTCCCTCCATCCCAAAACATCTCTGGCCCCGCTTCGGCCGGTTTCGGATGGAGGCCACACCGTGCGCTCATTCGTTGGTCTCTTTTTTTCGAAGATCTTCCTCTTCGTTTCAGTCTCAGCTTTCACGACGGCGACTCTCGCGGCGCCCGACTTCAAAAAGATTGAATCAAAAGACTTCCGCTTTTTAAGTGGTGACGATTGCCAAAAGGAATACGCCCGACACGAGTTAGAAAAAGCTTCGAGTCATAAGAAGTTTGCGTCCCGGGCAGACGACGCTGCTGGCGGCGATGCGTTTGAGATGTTCAAGTGGACGCCAGAGGGAATCAGCGAAACCCGCACGAGCGCCCGTTGCCAACCCGAGATTCTTGAAGGTCTCCTCCGAAAAGATGGAGCCTCGGCTAAAGATCAAGCACGCTCGTTACGCAAATACTTCAACGCGTGCGGACCCGAACTCACGCGCGATGCACCGTCTGACCTCGAAGCTCTCTTCTGGATCATGAATACAGAGTACCCGCTTTGCAAACACTCTGGCATCCGCAAGTTCGTTGCTCGCCTAAAGACAGGCGACGTGTTGCGCGGATTTCTCGCGCTCAAAACTGGCTCAACACCGCGCCCGCTTGTGATCGTCAAATGCGGAGTTTTATGTAACGCTGGAGATTTGAGCCACCGATTCTTACTCATGCACTTGTTTGACGAATCTCCGTTTCACGTGCTCGCGCTCGGCAACGTTACGGGCGCTGACTTCGTTCGCGACAACGGACATATTTCGCTCGGTGGATTAGACGAAGCTCGCCAAGTGATCGAACTTGCGCATTTTGCAAGATCAGGAGCGCTCGGGAAGATCGTCTCGAGCGTGCACTATGCCGGCGTGAGCCTTGCGGGTCAGGCTGCCTTCTTTGCTTCAGCCATGAGCCCGGAGAATGCGCCTCCAGGCGCAAAACACGCCCTCTCAAGCGCCGTCGCCCTCTGCCCGGTCGTAGATCTCAAAGGTTCGATGGGCCAACTCTTCGAAGACTCATTCGAAGGAGAAATCGCCCGTTACTTCTACGATACGGAAGTTTTAAAAGTGACGAACCTCTTCCCCATGCTCAAGGGGTTGTTTCCGAGCAACGACGATGCGAGTTCCGTCATTCCCGAGCGGATTGCGAAGGCGGCCGTTGCGCATTACTCGTCTCTTGATTCACCTTGGGCGCCAGCACCCTTCGCTCATACCAAAGTGGAGTCTGTTTCCGATCTGTGGAAGGCGAACGACTTCTTTGCGGCCGAAAAAAATCTCAAAACACCGTTGAAGACACCAACGCTTGTGATTGCGGCCGAGGATGACCGCATCGTTCGCTCCAAAATCAACGCTCTTCGCCTCTCGCAAGCTGAGCACGGGGATCAGCTCGGAGTCGTGATGCTCCCGCAGGGAAGTCATTGCGCCTTCAACCAAGTTTACGGCTGGCAGACGATGTCAGCACTTCTGCGCGGCTTCGTGCTCTCGCATAGCCCGGAGACTTTAAAGAAAAAGAAAGCTCGCACCCTCCCCGTCGCAAGCGACTCGCTTAGCGAGGAAATGACGCTCGATGAAGGCGAAAAATACATTGGTGCGTCTTTCCGCTTCAAAGCTGGTGAGCCTGGCCTTCACGCAACGGTTCGCATCTTTTCTCCGTGGCTTTTTACTTGCGATGGACAACCGGCTGAGAACGCGCCCGATGAATGTTACCGCGAAACCGAGGAGCTCATTCCATTCGACGAATTGGAATCAACCCCGTCGTGGGCGCAAACGCCGTCGAGCGATGTTGAGGCGGCCACCCGCACGCGCTGGGCGAACGCGAACCTACGACTGGTTCACGCAAAAGAGGCCGGCTCTTTGCATAAAGCATCGCGCGAAACTCTTCGGTTCCACTGGGTGACTTACGAATAAAACTCAGATCGGAGGGTCGCGGAAGTATCTATCCGAGATGACACTCCGGACTCCGTAACCAAAAAGTTCGCGGGCTCGCGAGAGGTCGTTCACGGTCCAAGCGACGAGCGGAAGTCCTCGCTCAAGCCAACGCTCCGAGCGCTCAGCGGAGAACATCGGATCGTCGAGGTGAAGCGCATGCGGCCTCGACCAGAATCCCAGCCACATTTGCCGCAAATAGATTTTATTTAGCGTATCCCCCCGCTTGGTCACCAGTAACGCCCTGGGAATTTCGGGCGCAAGCTTCGCGATCCTTCGCAGCGCGTAGGGATTGAAGCTTGAGATCATCACGCGAGATTCCGCCCGCAATTCGCGGACATCTCTGACGACGGCTTCTTCAAGCCCTTCACCGCGGCTTCGCGCCGCCGTTTTTAACTCGATATTCAGCAACCGAGGCGACTCAGAGTCCTCGAGGAGTTCGCGTAGACTAGGTGCACCCGTCTTCGTGCGAACCTCTTCGAGCATGAGATCACGAACTTTCTCATCAGAGCCCGCGAGGCGCTTGAGATCCGCGTCGTGAAAAACGACGGCTCGCCGATCTTTGGTCACGTGCACGTCGCACTCAAGCATTTCGGCGCCAGCGGCACGCGCGAGCCTAAATGCTTTTAGCGTGTTTTCCTGCACGCTCGCGTCGGGCCGATAACCTCGGTGCGCTTGCCAGCGCGCAATCGTAAGTGCTCCGTTCGGCCATGGGACCGCCTGAAAGAAGAAAACCAAACCCAAAAGCCAGCAAACCGCCGCGAGGACGAGAACCCAGGGGAGGATCAGAATTGCAGCTTGCAACCCTTGAGCATCACTCACCGCCCCCATCATCGTACGAGAAATCCCGTCGCCGAGCGCATGGATGAGGAAAATATTGAGCGCCATCGCCGTCGCACGCGTTTGCGGTCGCACGTAGCTGATCACGGCGGCATCGAGCGGTGAGATGCAAAGAAAGAGCGCGACTTCCAAAAAGAAGAGCGCCGTCATGAAAGCGAAGTAATCGTTGAGAGAGAGGGCGAAAAAGAAGAGCGGAACGGAGAAGATCATCGAGTAAACGGAAACTTTAAGAAAACCGTTTCCCTTATGCTTTTCGATTCGATCCGACCACCAACCGCCAAGAAGGGTCCCGATAAATCCACCCGCGACCGTCAAAGCGCCGAACTGGGTATTTGCGTCCTCTAAACTCACGGAAAAATACCGAACGAGGTAGGACGGCATCCAAAATGCCATGCCCCCTACAACGAACGTGTAGGCCGCGTACCCCAAAACCGTGGTGATGAATCCACCGTTACGAAACAGCGAAGCGTAGACGCGCTTTAGTGGCCAGTCTTCTTGTGCTTTTGATTCTCCGTGGTGTTGGCGCTCGGAGTCTCCGCGCGAGGGATCCGGTAGGAAAAACAAAACGAGCGCCAGCAGAAGCCCCGGAAAACCAACGACGTAAAATGCCTTCTTCCACCCGAGGATCGGCTCGAGCTGACCGCCGATCACGTATCCAAGCGCGCTCCCAACGGGAATCGCTCCCGAATAAATCGCAAAAACTTTTCCGCGTGATGTCTTCGAGAAATAGTCCGCGATCGAAGAAGGAGCGATCACCGAGTAAACAGATTCGCCCAAACCCACCAAAGCCCGCGTAGCGAACTGACCGCCAAATGTCGTGAACACACCTGAAAAGCCGGTCGCTAAACTCCAGAGCCCGACTCCGGACGCCATGATCTTTGATCTTCCGCCCCGATCACCGAGCCACCCAAAGACAGGCGAAGCCACGCTGTAGGAGATGAGGAATGCGGAACCAAGCAAACCCAGCTGAGTGTCGGTGAATTTGAGATCCTCTTTGATCGCCGGCAGAAGCGCCGAGAAGATATACCGATCAATGTAGTTGAGAAGATTGATTGCCGTGAGCGTGAAGAGCGCGATCCAGCGGGTTCTCTTTGAAGCTAACATGCTAGGGCTTACGCGCGAGCGAAACGCGCTCGATTTCAGCTGCCATCTTTCCGTTGATCGTAAGATAGAACATGCGGAAATCGGCCATCAAACTCCAGAGCGGGGCGCGAAAGGTCGCGGGCCGATTATGCTCAACGAAAAAGTGCCCAATCCAAGAAAGCGCGTAGCCCGAGACGAGAGCCCCTAAAAGAAAGAGCGGCTGTTCTAAGATCGCCCCAAGTGCAAGGAGGACAAAAGCAAGGCCGGTTCCGACAACGTGCAACCGCCGGTTTGTGGGATGACTATGATCGCGCACGTATGATGGCCAAAATTCATTGAAGCTGCGGGGCTTTTCGGCGTCCATTTGGGAACTTTAACACGGGCGCGAAGTCCGTCAACGCTAACAAGGCCAAACTCTTGGGAGTTTTTGACTCGTCTTTCAGCAGCCCCTGAATTGAATTGACCACATCAGGGTGGGTGGTCGAAAAGAAAGGGATCAACCAAGGACCTACTCTTTATGCCGAAGACCCTCACGGAGCAGCAACCCGCTTACTGGACGCATCCCTGCCGTCGCACCGATTGGTCCCAGCCGCTTATGGTCTTCGGTGGTCTCTTCGTTACGGCCATGGTCCTTTGCGGAACGATCGAAGCGCGGGGCCCGGTTGGACAAATGGACGACATTCAGGTGCTCAACAACGAAAACGTAATCGGCCCTGTCGAAATCGACCCTGCACCCGTGGAATGCGGAGACAAAGCCGCTGATTCATCCACTGATGCCATCACGGTCTCCCACTCGGTTTGCAAAGAGCGTTCACCACGCCCTCTCATCCATTAAAAACTATTGGTTTGAATCTTTCGCGGGCTTTCGCTCTTGCAGGCCCAAGACAGATGCATCGATCTTCTCGATTTTGCCAAGTTCCGCGGATCGGCGTAAATCGGCTAGCGCCTTTGATTGATCTTTCAAAACCGGCTCGTCTAGGGTTCCGCCGATGAGCCACTTAAGTTTCTTGATCGCGGGATAATCCACGCCTACCCAGCCGACAATATCTCGTGCGCGCGAAAAATGACCTTCACTCGTAACTTGGATGCGCCCATCCTCAAGAACACCGGTCGCGTGATCCCAGCTAAAGCCACCTTCTTCGGGAAAATGAGCGAGAATTTGCGGCTGCTCCACACGGATCCAGTCTTGCGCGAACTCGTGACCGAAGAACACAGGCCGCAGAGCTTGAAAAAGCGACGAGTCTCGTCGCAAGTCGACTCGCTCAGAACGAATCTTGAGTTGGAAGCGAGAATCAGCAAGCTGAGTCTGGATCTGCGCTTGTTCGAATCGGTATTCACTTCCTTGAAGACCGGTGACTGCAAGCTGACCGTCCATAGAGGCGAGTCGGCCTTTTTCCAGCTCACCCTCTGCACGACCTTTGATGGAAGCCCAGTTCCCTCCGACCATCACGCGCTGAACTTCGGGATTCAGACGAAGCGAGTCGATGACGAGTTTCACTTTGCCGTGCGAGGCGTGGCGCTCCATGGCGATCTCGAGCTTTCCTTTGAACTCCCCGTCTTCAACATCAATGTCATCTAGCGAACCGCGGAGGCGCCCCTTCTCAAGGGCGAGCTTCGTCTTCATTTTCGGCAGATTCTGGAGTGCCTGCATATTGTGATTGATGAAGAAGAGCTGCGCATTTTCGATGACGCCATCGAACTCAGCGACATCCGCGTTCTCAACGCTGAGTCTTCCGGTGAGTTCACCGAATCGACTCATCACACCCGATGGCCCCTGCCACGCGAACGTCTCCATGAGCTTCTCTAAATTTACGCGAGCGATTTTGATCGCGAAGGGATCCCATTTGCCACTCGGATGCCGTTTTGCTTGTTCAAGCGTGAGCCGGCCAGACTGACCGTTGATTTCGCAATTCCGGAGTTCCAGCGGATTATCCGTCATCAGGCCCTGAAAGCGTCCTTGAATGAGCGCTTCACAGTCGAGCCAAAGGAAACGAGGGTGAAACTTCCCTTGAACTACGCCAGCTTTGGTAAAGAGAGGCACGAGGGTTGAGAGCGGCACATCGTTCGCGGTCGCGTGACCAGCAAATTCGAGCGCGCCGTCCGCTCGCGGAGCAAAGAGTCCTTTTAGCCGCATGTTCCCTTCACTGAGGGCCGCGGTGATATCGACTTCGGCTTGGGTTGGTCTCGCGGTCGCGCTGATCTCGAGCGGAGGAAGCTTCTCCCCGTAGGTCAGCTCCGGCGGGATTCGTACATCACCTTCAAGCCGAATCGAGATAGGATCATCGCCCCCGCCGACCGTGAGCGATTCTAAGTAAATTCGCTTTGTTTTGTTCTCAAACTGAAGCTCGACTTTCGCAAATTCGAAGCCCTCGATCGTGCGCTTGACGCCGTCGAGTTGCGCTTGCGTCCACCACGGAATCGGCTTTTCGGACGATGGCTTTTCCGACGGCGGTTGGTGCCCGGGCGCGGGTGCCGTCGAAGCCGCCGCGGCGGGTGCGCGACCTGACGACGTCAAATTTGGAGAAGTCAAATTCGGAGAAGTCAAATTTGGAGAAGTCGGATTTGGAAGAGCGCCCTGTTGAGCCGTGCAGCGGGTCTTCCAGCCATCGATATCGAGTCGCACATTTTCAGCCGAGACGACCCCGATCGCCAAACGCCCTTCGATTAGCGCAAAAAAACTTAAAGGCAGCCGAAGTTCCGCGATTTCAACAGAGGGTTGTTGTCGACATTCAGGCGCCGGAGCGATGCGGAGACCGCGGAGTTCAATCGCAAACTGCGGGAGCGCACCGCGCGAGAGCCTGAGATGAGCTTCGTCAAAATCGAGCGTAACGCTCAACGAGCTTTGTTTACGTAACGAAGAGCTCACCCAATCTTTGATGCGGGCCGGATTAAAATAAAGTCGAAGGGAGAGTCCCGCCAGACATGAAACCGCGAAAGCAAAAAAGAACATCCGCCACCCGCGGCGTCCATCCACATAGCGAACCGCCGGCCGCTTGGGCTGCGGCGTGGAAGACGCTGGTGCAGGTGGGCGGGGTTTTCCGTTCAAGAGCGCACCTCGATGGACATGGAGCGAAAGCCATCGTGCCTCGCTTCTAATTCGAAAATCATCTCTTGAGATTGAGACGAATTCAACTCGCCTACCGGTACAAAATGGAAGGTAGGACCGCAAAAAAGAAAAGGCCTGAAGAACTGAACCGGTTTCGGACCGGTCGTCTTTAGGCCTTCTTGCGCTCGAGGCTGCCCCGTTACCGTCCACCCTCCGACTTTGGTGCGTCGGATGAAAAACGGAGAGCTAACGCTCACTTATACATGAAACTCTTGATCTCGTATTCTTTGTCGGCCTTGGGGCTTTTAACCGTGACGGTGTCGCCTTTCGTTTTTCCGACGAGCGCGCGCGCCAAAGGAGAGAGAATCGAAATCTTCCCTTGCTTAACGTCCGCTTCATCGACACCAACGATCTGGTAGCTGACTTCCTCTTCGCTATCGACGTCCTCGAGGACAACCGACGCACCGAAGACGATTTTATCCGCCTTGATCGATGCAGGGTCGATGATCTCGGCCCCCGCAAGTTGACCCTGGATTTCCGCGATACGACCTTCGATCATGGCCTGACGCTCTTTGGCAGCGTCGTACTCAGCATTTTCGCTGATGTCGCCGTGAGAGCGAGCTTCTTCGATCGCTTTGATGACACTCGGACGCTCTTCGGTGATCAAGCGCTTTAATTCTTCGTCCAATTTTGCTTTGCCGCGGATTGTGATAGGCAAATTGTCAGCCATCTCGAACTCCCTCAAAAGAACAGTTAGGAGAAACCGCGGAGACTATCGCACTTTGGTGAAGCCATCAATAGCTCTTGAGACCCAGCCTTAAATCCTGTTTGGCACGCATCCCCTTGGAGGCTCCTCCCGGTTAAGGGTATTCTAGGCCCTCTTAACGGCTCCTGTAACCACCGCAAAATGCATTAAGAATTTCAGAATGCTAGCTCAGATCGTCGATAAGTTGCGCGCGGCCAAATCAGTTCTTCTCTCGACCCATCGGCAGTCAGACGGCGACGGCCTCGGTGCGCAGATCGCCCTTTTCCATGGTCTTAAGAAAGCCGGCATTCAGACGCGGATCGTTAGCGTCGACCGTCCTCCCCGAAAATATGATTTTTTGGGCACTGAACAGTGCATCGAAGTGTTCACGCCTGAAACGTCCGTCCGAACGGAGTTAGCCCTCATCCTCGACACCAACGACGCGCGTTTAGTGGAGCCTCTTTATTCAGCGCTGAAAAATCAGGTGGATGAGGTGATCTTCATCGATCACCATCCGGTCTTGGCCCACGGCCCGGCGCCAACGAAAGGTTCTTTTATCGATATCCAAGCGGCGAGCACGGGTGAACTCGCCTTTCGCATTTTGAAAGCACTGGAGATTCCACTCGATGCGACGATTGCGCGCGCGCTTTATACAAGTTTGGTTTTCGATACGCAGCTCTTTCGCTTCGTCAAATCGGATCCGACTTCTCACCTGCTAGCGGCCGAGCTTCTTCGCTTCGAGCGCGAACCTGAAGAAGTCCATCGTAAGCTCTTTGCCAACTACACGGTGGAGAAGCTCAGCGCGTTGATCGCCGCCCTTTCTCAAGTTGAATATCTCGCATCGAATCGCATCGCGTTTATTCCTGTGCGTACGACGCTTTCTCAAGGGGGACTCGATCGAGATGAATCCGGCGACGTCATCGATCAGGTGATGAACATCAATTCCATCGAAGTCGCCGCACTCTTGCGAGAAGATGCACCGAAGAAGTTCAAGCTCTCCCTAAGGAGTAAGGGAACAGTTGAAGTTTTAAGCCTTGCGGAATCCTTCGGTGGCGGCGGACATCGCTACGCCTCCGGCGCTTACCTTGAAGGGACTTTTGACGATCTCCGCGACCGATTGATCCGAGGACTGCATCAGCTCGTGCCGTACGCGAGCAAAGGAACGAACCTTTGAATCCCAAGCACAAAGGGCGCGAGATCATATGCCTCTGCAACAACGTTCCCCGTGACGTTATCGAAGAGGCGATTCGCAACGGCTGCGATACCCTCAATAAGATTTTCGATGCAACTACGGCCGGTGTCGGCCCCTGCGGTGGATCGTGCCGACGAAAACTCCAACCCATGCTCGACAGCTTCCAGCAAACCGGGACGTTTCCGGAAGTCATCAAAAAAGACAATCGCGGCAAGCGCCGCTAGCAAAACAATTTTTATTTTGAATCCCGGCCGAGCCGGTAATTGATGATGGCATTGACATCGGGCCGACAAGTGCCGCACGAAGTGCTCGCACGAGTCGCGCGAGACACATCCTCCGGCGTGTGACAACCGGAGACGATGGCCTCGTCGACCTTTTTCGTAGGAACCGCCCGGCAGTGACAGAGTTCCTCTTCTTGATAAGGAAAACTCCATCGCCCTTGGGCTTTCAAAAGAACCTCACGCAGCAAAAGCACGGCATGCCCCGATCCCTCGGGAAGCAGAAGGTCACCTAAATTCCCGCGAAGCTGCGGACGTATGGCCGCAACGAGATTCAATAACTCACCGCAACCGACCGCACGCAAGTGAGCCGAGACGATTTGGTCGCCGTCTAGCGAAAGCGAAAGGCGCACATGATCGCGCGCCATGAGCCCAGCTTCGAATTCCGCTTTTTCAACGTTTGCGGACGCGGATGAATTTGTCGCATTTGGTGATGCCATAAGCTTCATGGTCCCACGGAGGCGTCAACCTTGACAAGACGAGGACGTCACGCGTTTGATTTTGAGCGAGTCAAAATCAGCTTCTCGTTTGGTCGAAGGCTTTTAAGGAAAAATGATGAACTTGCGCCCCCTGCGAAAACTCATCTCTG
>SYLX01000090.1 GCA_005808505.1 Bdellovibrionales bacterium
GCATCGACGGTCTTCCATGCGATCTCCGCTTTCGCCTTCATCGCTTTTTGATGCTTTTTAAATTGTTGGGAAAGGTCGGTTGCGCCGAAGCCCTCGTAAGCCATTTTGTATTTTTGGTACGACGCTTGGACCGATGCCGGCATGCGATCACCTTTGGGCATCGCGAAGTTCGCGTGATCATGTGAGTTGTAAATCTCTTCGAGTTCGTCGATCAAACCCGCGAGTTGAAGTTTGTCTTCTTCAGGCAGCGACTCGAGAGTTAAGTGAATTCCGTTGAGAAGGCGTTCGGCACGACCGCGGCGCTCGCTCGAAGCGCGGAGATCATAGACCGTCGTGAGGAGACGACCGTAAATGTACGAGAGTTTGTGGATCATCCCTTCGGTCACGATGCGGTACTGGATGAGCTGCTTGTACGTCTTCGTTCCAACGACGTTGGCTTCGAAAGAAGGATCTTTCTTTTGTTTTGCCAAAACGGAATCGAGCTCCGCTTCGTAGACGCCAAAAAGTTTGTCGGCTTTGTAGTAGATGTTGAGAAGGCGCTCGATGTAGTTCGTGCGAGCTTTGACGGCCGATTCGGGATCGTTCATAAGCGACTCGAACGCGTTGACCATCTCTTGGTTGTCTTCGATATTCGCAACACCACGGAACGACTCAGCCGATGCTTGCACTGGCGCGTGAGTTTGCGATTGGTGACCTTGAGTTGCGCAGCCGACAGCCGCACTCAGAATTGAAATAGTCGCCAACAATCGGGCGCCTCGCTCGAGCTGCATAGTTCGTCCTCCCTGGACTTCCGAGATTCTCTTGGAGTTTTGATCCAATTCAAATCGTAGAAGTTTGGCCTGAGGTGCGACAAGTCCAGTCGAGGAAACCGGTCCTTCGATTCTGTTTCGATCTGATCAGCGAAACTCGTTGAGATAATCGATGTGGTCTGGGACCCAAGGTTCATGCACCCCTTCGAGCGCATACACCCGTTTCCCGACTTGGCTCACGATGGGTTTAGGATCGATCGACGGCTGAAAGTCCGGGGCGAAGAGACCTTGGTTTTTCAATAGAGGGAGCGCATCGTTTACGGTCGACTCCCCTAGGAGCTGGCGACGCACGAGATTGTCGAAGCTTGATTCCAGCTCCTCATTCGTGAACCCGTAATTGGTCACCATATCTTGCGCCACGCGGATGACTTGCTCGTGGTTCAGTCGACCGTCTTGAAGCAAGTCCATCGCCGCTTGGAAAGTGTTGTACGTGGGGACCATTCTGCGACCGAACTTGAGGTAGTAATCAGGATCCGTGTCGGTCGCTAGGTTGATGTAAATCTTCTCGACAGGATCACCCGGCGGAATTTGGTCTTGCAGCTCTAAGATCGTGTCCGTTTGCTCCCCGACCACATGGAGATCGCGAAGAATCGACATGAGTTCTTTTTCGCTCCACCGTCGCGCGCAGACGTCAGAATAAAGCGAGTAGATGACGGCATCCGATTCACTATCGTCACCCCAGAGAACTTGGCGGACATCGTCTTTAATGCGCGCACGGAGCTGCAAGAGAGCTTGCAGCTTGTAACCCACTTGCTGCGTGAGGCGCCAGAGCCTGCGGGGGCGAAGGTTCTTCAAGTTATCTTTGAAGAAAGCTCCGAGTGGTAGGATCTCGTCGAGCTCGAGTTTCTCGCGAATCTTTCCTTCCATTTGCGGAGGGCTTGCGGTGATGAAGTAGATCGGGAAAGGTCGGGCTCCCCGCTCTTCTTCCCACGAATTCTTGAGAGCGCGCACGAGCGATCCGGTCCCGGGGACGTTTCGCTTTTGGCCGGCTTTTTCAAGCGCGGTCTGCCAGAGTTCCTTCATCGAACCCCAGCTCGTATCGAGATAAGTTTTATCCAAATCCCAGACAAAGACTTCTTCAAAAGTCTTTTCGGTGTCTTGCTGGATGTAGCGGAAGAAAACCACATCGCCGAGAATCTGGGAGCGCGCTTTCCAATCCTTCATCGTCAGAACACCAATAAGAGGAAGGCCGCAATGCTGCCGACAAAACTGAGCGCGGTGACCAAGGGTCGTCGTTCTTTTGCGATGCGCTCCATCGGGCTCGCTTCGGGAGCCACGAGTTCTGCGGTAAGCGTCGTGCGTGGCGATTCACTGAGCGTGTATTCGGCAGCTAAACGATCGGCCTCGCGCGGAATTCGCACTAGCGCAAATTCACGGATGTCGCGGATGTTTGTGGCGCGGAGGATTTCAACCGTGGCGATCCCCTGATCGAGTTTCACAATTTTGCCTTCGGCAAAAACCGTGACCTTTGCGCCACCTTGAAAGAGTGCGGCCGCCGTCGTGCTTGAGACGCGGACCCATTGCGCAAGATCACCGATCTGCGCCCCGGTCGATAAACCGAGATCAACGCGCGCCTGGCGAATATCGCCATCGGAGTAGACGGCTTGCCCGATGAGCGAGTCGACGATCGTGAAGCCTTGATACGGAATAGTCGCAACGAAATCAGCGACAGCGCGGCGAGCGAGCGACGGCAGCTGGTCGTTGACCGTTACGGAGGGATGAAGCCCGACCGTCTTGCCCCAGAGAAGCAAACCGTTTGAGCCGTCGTAGACACTCATCGTGAGCCTGCGCTCAACGAGTTGGAGCGTTACGAGAGCGTGCGCATCGAGAAGTTTTCCGAGGATGATAGAATCCGCCGGTTCGAGTTCCCCGCGAGGCTGGAAGACATCTGACTTCAGCAAGAACTGTTTACTCGCAACGAGGAAGCGGCGGCTCTTCGTAAACTCTTCACGCGCTTGCCACCAAGCTTCGTCGGCGACCGACTCGTAGCCTTTTTCCGTCCTCATCGGGAAGATCACGAGACGTCGAATCAGCTGGTGCTCGAACTGGGATTGAGCGACGGGAGCAGGTGCCGGCTGCGCCGATGCGATTAGCGGTCCCGAAATCACGACGGCTACCGTGAAAACGCAGGTAACGAGGCGAATCAATTGGTGAGCAAACTTGGCGCGCAACATGCGCAGTATTCTATTCGTTTGGAAAAGCGAGGAAAGGTTTTTTACCCACGTCACGGCGCAGCGTTCGGGGTTTTGTGGCGCGTTTTGCGACGATTAAACGCAGCTCGCTCAGAACCACTGGATCTTTTCACGCGGAAACTCGATCCAACCCTCATCTTTGGGGAATCCGGGTGGACGCTTCTCCGTTTGCCCGCGGAATTTGAGGAAAGCCGTGAGCGCGGAGATAAAGGCTTCAAAACAAATATTGTTTTCCACCATCGTGCGTAGGTCTTGCTGATAAATGAAGGCGATCTCTTTTTCGATCAGTCGCTTTAAAATGTAATGGCGAGCCTCGTCGCTGTCGACCGCATGCTTATGAAAGCGCAGGTAACTTTTCGGAATATCGAGCGCATTCCCGATCCGCCACAGCGTGAGCTTTGGGTAAACTTCAATCACCGGGATCTCGAGGCGCCTACGTAAAAAGTGCGCGCGTGCAAGGAGCGGCGCCGCGTTCGATCCTAGCGCATGGGAAGGGTGAAACGGCTCTTCAAGTTCATTCGCGATATAGATTTCGGTAGCGCGTTCGGTATACGGCGTAAACATCTTGTTGGGCCGTTTGTTCTTGGCGCGTTTTTTATGCATCTCCTGCATCCACTTCACTTCGGGCTCCCGGCAGCGATCGAGGCCAGGGCACTTCACTTCGCAGCGAATGCATTTCGGGAGCTGCAAAGGCGCATCGATCGCGATGCAGGAGAGGTCTTTTTCGTCGTAAGTGAGGAGCGTGTAGAGAGCTTCGTCGCCCGTCAGATCATTCTTTCCGGTGACTTTGTCTTTGAGCGAACGCAAGAACACGCGGCGCTGATCGGGATAAAATTCGAGAACCGCGACGGCCGTCTTATCGGTTTTGCCACCGCCGAGGGCGACACCGGCGAAACGAACGTATTGAAGGTCGTTGATGACGGTGCCGTGAGTTTCGAGCAAACGGTCGACGGCGGCAGGACCCGCGACGACTTTCGCCCCCAGTTTCGCTCGAGGAGCCGCGCGCTTGACGGTCGATTTTTTTACTGTCGCGCGCGCCTTCTTCATCAGGGCTCCCAGGGTCGAGCGTTTAAAACTTGAAATCCTTCTTTGGCGCAGAGATCACGCGCCTCTTGAATCTGCCGGTCCGGGCACCAGATCAAGACGCAGCCTCCACCGCCAGCACCGCAGATCTTTGCGTTAGCACCGACACTTGAGGCAAGTTCTGCGAGTCTTCGGATCTCGGGACTCGAGAATCCATCAGAGATTTCGGTTCTCGCCTCGTATTCGCGTTTGAAGAGCGTCGGGAGATCTCCGAGACGCCCGGCCGTAAGAACTCGCTTCATATCAGCCGACACTCCGGCAAGCTTAGCGAGAACTCCGCGTGTGTGTTCGTCGCCGTCTAACCAGTTCTTGATCACCTGCCAGTTGTTGATGCCCGAGTGATGCGAGCGTCCCGTATAAACAAGTAAGAATCGGTCCTCGAAAAGACCGCGTTCGATCTTCTTCACCTCAACTTGCGGACCAGGAACTCCGTAGGTGATGTAATTCAATCCACCGAAAATAGGTGGAAAATAATCTTGAGTGCCCGTTGGCTTCAGCAAAACCTGAGCTTCGAGGTGCGACGCGATCCGCACCATCTCGTAAGGCTCGAGGGGCTTCTCCATCCACTTCGAAAACGCTTTCAGGAGGCTGATGCACAAGCTCGAGCTTCCGCCCAAACCGCCGCCGACGGGACTTTCGGAACGAGTCGTAAGAGTGAAACCTTTGGTTGGCTTCCAGAACGCGAGGTGGACGCGAACGAGATCAAAGGCAGGGTCACGATCTGCCAAACAGGCGGCTAGATTCGGAAACCTTTTAGATGCGTTGAGGTCGGCTGAATTCAGGGTGATCTCACTACCGGCATTCTCTTTAAGTTCCGCATACGTGAAGATGTCGATCGCAACATTGATCGTTACGGGGTCGTTTAAGAAGAGATATAACGGCCAGCAATCGAGAGTTCCGCCCGCAAGGTCCACCCGCGTTGGAGACTTCACCTGAATTTCGAACATCAGAACTCCTTCAACTCATTCGCAGAGAAAAACTTATCAAGGCTTCGGCGTTGCGCTCGCCGCGGGCCTTTCACCGCCGGTCTTCAGCAAACCGTCGAGATCAAAGTTGCGCAAGGTACCGTCCGCGATAGCGATCCGGTGGTTAGTCACGCTTGTCCACGCCGGTCGGTAACTCACTTCGACTTTGTCGTGAGCCGTCGCTTTTTCGGTGACGACGTTGTTCCAACCCAGCTCGAAAACGCGCTCGCCATTTTCTTTCGAGAGAAGCAGGCGTCCCTCCGTATTCGCCGGCATGGAGCCGACTTCGAAGATGCGAACGGCTTCGACCGAGTTCAACTTTTTCAAGATCTCGTTCAATTTTGAGCTATCGAACTTGTTCTGTAAACTGGGATCAGAGGCTTGCCACTCCTCCCCTTTTTTTACGAACTCGGCCTTGAGCGATCCGACGTTGATTTTTACGCGCGAGACTTGGTTGAGATCGAACTGAAATGGTTTTTTCTTGTCGTAAAAGTCTTGAGATGACTTACGAATAGAGTTGAAGGCTGATAGTGCAACCTCGAAAGAAAGTGAAGGTGCATCGGAACTCAAAGCGCGGATTGAAGATGCGTCCTTCTTGGCTTCGACTTCGAAATCCAACGAGAACGTCGGTTTTTCACCTTCTTTGAAAAGGCCAACGTTCAGACGTCGATTAGAGAGAGTTGCCTGTTTTTTGTCAGCTTCCTCTACAGACTGAGCCCGGAGTCCCTGAATCGATTCTAGATAGGCTTCTACTTTATCTTTTGCGAGTGGGAACTTCTCGGCCCCGCGGAGAACCTGCCATCCCTCGGAAGTACGGCCCAGTTCCGTTAGCGATTTATCAGGATAAGAGAGCGTGATTCGTTGAATTTCGGTGAGCTGAAAGGGCGAACGAATCAAATGCTTGTCCCGAAATTCCTTGGGAAGCTTTGATAGAAAATGATCCCACGAAGAACTCACCAAAATGACTCGGGGCTCGCCGCTGCGAAGTGCGTAGAGATTGTTGTCGTAAGCCTTAGCGCCGATCTTGAGTTCAACGGATTGGCTACCTGCGGTCACCCTTAATTTCAAAACTGGCTGATCGAGACCGTAGGGCTTTAGATCCACGTTCGCGCCTTCGATGACCGTCTCGACGACTTTTTCGTTTTCAATTCCGTTGAGCAACGTTTCGATCGCCTGCGGATCGCCAGCATCCTGGATCGGCGCTGTGACCTGCCAACGATTCTCCTTTTTTTCAAGGACCAGGGTGGATGCGCGGTTTGCCACCTCGACGCGCTCGATGTCTTCGGCTTTGATTCCTTTGAGAATCGAGCGCTCTTGCTCTTTCATTTCCGTTTGGCGCGTCTCTCGCTTGTCCACATAGAGGGTCACGGCAACTAATGCCGCTACGAAAATGGCCGCAACTAGCGTTAAGCGAAACGACTTCATGCCGTTCTCCTCCTCCACCAAACTCCGAAGGCAGAAGCCAAGAGGACGAACGGAAGAAGAATCAACGCCATATTCCAGACGGCGAAAGTTCCGCCTGGGAACTCAAGCTTGGTTCCCTTCGCTTCTTTCGGCCGGATCGAGATCAGGTCTTGATCCTTCGCCAGCCAAGCAAACGAGTTCGTGATGAGGTCGCGATTCAAATTGTTGTGGATCAAGCGATTCGCGAGGAAATCACTATCCGCGAAGATGATCGCGGAGAATTCTTTGGCTTCCGCGTCGGCAGGTCCCCCCGGGCTAAGGGGAACTTTTCCGCTCGCGACCACCGCGATCGTGTGTGGCCCGTTTGGCTTAGCTTCGATTTGTTCTTTGAGCTCCGGTGTCGAGATTGTGACCGCATCGGTCGCAATCAAGTCTTCAACAACAAGTCCTGCCGGTAAATTTGGCGCCCGCTTTATGCTTGAGGCGAGTTCAAAAAGCGCGATGGAGTTGTTGCCGGATGCGGTAAATGCTCGAGTGATTTCACCCGCATCGCCGGAGCGCGTGAACGTTGTTCCAAGCACGAGTGTTGGAGCCTGACGAATAGTCGTGGATCGCGGATCTAAGACAAACTCGTTCGTGAACTCAACGCCCAAAGTTTTCGTGAGCTGAGCTAAGTTGTGCTTGAATCCGGGATCAATCGCGATCAGAAGCTTGCCGCCACGACGGGCATAGTCGCGCATCGCTTGAAGTTCCGGTTCCAAGAACTGTTGCTTAGGTCCGATGATCGCAACGGCTGCAGCGTCGTCCGGAACTTTGTTGCCCGTTTCAAACAATGCGAGGCCCTTAACGTCATAAGTTACGCTGAGCTCGTCTTTTAAAACGGTGAGACCTGTCGGATTCTTATCATCGAGCGCATTCTCTCCGTGACCGCGTGTGAAGTAGATCGTCTTTAGCTTATCGCGCCCTAGCTTGATCAAGGCGCGCGTGACTCCCTCTTCGGTCGGCGGATCGATTTTAACTTTGCGCTCGCCTTGCGTGGCGTAGAATACGTAAGGGAAAGGACCATTCAGCTCGTACTTCTGCGCGAGATCTGGTCTTTGAAGCGCATTGTACGATTCAAAGCGAATCGACTTGTTCACGCTTTGGTACATCTCCGCCAGAGCCTTGACGGCCTTTTCGGGATTATCGGGCGTGTTGTCCTTGCGATATAAAAGTACGAGCGACGTTTCGTTCTTGAGCCCCTGTGCCGCTTTGATCGACTGATCCGAAAGCGAATTCAATTTTTCACTCGTCCAGTCGAATCTTTTATCAAAGCGGACCGAGAGAAAATTCAAACACGCTAAACCCACAACCGAGAGCAAAATCAAAACGCCCATGTTAGCGCCGTGCTTGGTCGTGCGCATCGTGAAGAACTCTTTCAAAAAGCGAGCGTCTTTCACAACACCGCCGATGAACAGCATCAGGAAAAGTCCGAGCGGGACGAACATGAAGTTCTCCCAACCACCGAGCACGAGCCGGAACATCATCAGCAAAAAGAGCGAAACGAAAGAAAAGATGAAGAGAATCTTACCTGCTTTACTCATCGCTTATCTCCACCGCGAAGATTCGACCACTCGCTGGGTCAGAAAAGTGAACAAGAAGATCGCGCTCGCAAAAAATGCGAGGCTTGCGAGCGAAACGCTGCCTTTGAGAAAGTTCTGCAAGTGATTCCCGATATTCAGATGCTCGTACACCGCGCGTGCCGACGGATCGTTCGACGCTTCCGCCGCGGCCCCCACGAACCAGATCATCACGTTGAAGATCAAACCGAGGATGACCGAGATGACCGCACTCTGCGTGAGGCTTGAAGCAAACATCCCGATCGCTACGTAGGTCGCAACAAGAAGCAAGATGCCGATAAAGCTCGAAGCGAGCGGGCCCCACTCAAGGCTTCCAAAAACAGCGAGGCTTGCCGGATAAATGAACGCGATCACGATCAGCGCCCACACCGTCAAAGTTCCGGCGAGCAATTTACCGAGGGTAATTTCTGTTGCCGTTACCGGCGCGGTCAAAAGGAGATCAAAAGTGCGATTCCGTTTTTCCTCGGTGAAGAGTCTCATCGTCAACGCCGCGGCCGCAAAGATCATCACGAAGTTCACGAGCGAAAAGTGGCGCCAGAAGAGAACGAAGTGTACGGGCAAACCGTCTGGTCCCGCTGTTCCCTGTTGCATCGAAACGATCTGCTGATCGCGAAATTCAATGACCGTGACGACAAAAAGAATCGACCACAAGAGTGAGCAAATTCCGCCCACGACGTAAAACAACGGGCTCATGAACAAGTTGCGCAGGTCTTTACCCGCGATCACGAATACGCCTGATCCCTTCACGACTGAGCTCCTTCGTACGGCGATTTTTCTTCGGTCTCTTGTTGTGACTCTTCGCTGGTGGTGAGTTTCAAAAAGACGTCTTCGAGATTCAGAGCTTCTTCGCGAAGCTCGAGCAGACCAGCCCCCGAGCTAACGACAGCTGCCGCAAGAGATTGCGACACACCTTTTGTGCCGTCGGTTTCGATTTCAAAAACCCCGGGTGCTCTGCTTTCAACATTGCGAACTCCCGCAAGCGATCTGAGCTTGTTGACAAGCGCTTCGCCCCCTTCGCTCACACGCAAATGAACTCGCGACGTGCCTTGCATGCGACGTCCAATTGTTTCAAGAGAGTCCTCCGCTACGATCTTGCCCTTGTTGATGATGATGATGCGCTGACAAGTCGCCTGAACCTCAGGGAGAATGTGCGTTGAGAGAATAACGGTGTGCTGGCCCGCAAGTTCTTTGATGAGGTCTCGTACTTCCGCGACCTGGCGCGGATCAAGACCGACCGTAGGTTCGTCGAGAATCAGAACTTCGGGTTCTGAGACGAGCGCTTGCGAAATCCCGACTCGTTGACGGTAACCTTTCGAAAGATTTTGGATAAGCCGTTTGCGAACAGGCCCGAGCTCGGTGCGTTCTAGGGCTCGCTCAACAAGGGTTGATACTCGCGAACGCTCGACACCTTTTAAACGCGCGACGAAGCGGAGATAACTCTCCACCGTCATCTCACCATATACCGGCGGAGTTTCCGGCAAATAGCCGATGCGTCTTTTCACTTCGATCGGATTTTCAAAAACGTCGAATCCCGCAACCGACGCCGTCCCGCTCGTTGGCGCCATGAAGCCGGTGATGATTTTCATTGTTGTCGTCTTGCCGGCACCGTTGGGTCCTAAGAATCCAACCACCTCACCCTTTTTGACCGAAAACGAGATTTGATCGACGGCCCGGTAAGGACCATAGTTCTTGGTAAGCAAGCGGACGTCTATCATAGACCTTGGCTCTCCCTCTGAAAGGAAACGGATAAAAAAATCCTATGTTCTCCGTTTTCGCTGTCAAGGGAGGAGCCGTCTGACCCAGTGCATTTTCATTCTATTTTCGATGGGTTAGGTTCTTGCGTGAGCCGATGAGAGCAAGCGACGCCTAGACCTAAGTCAAGTCGACGAGGAGGAGCCTCAAAGACGAATCGTCATCACGCGATCGTTCGTGTAATTCACGCGGCCAAGCTTATCGCCTTTGATCGGACGCACGAATCGACTCTCGACGATCAAGAGATCAAAGCGTTCACCTTTGAGCTCACTCACACGCTTATTGAGCGATTGTTCGATTACCCATTTGCCGGCCTCGAGAAATTCCTGATCGGTCACGTTGCGCGTGCGCGTCCGGCGCAGAATCGCGTGCGAACCGGGCTGCTCACGAAGATGCAGCCAGTAATCAAATGGCTGCGCTCGACGAAGGAGGGCTAAGTTGTCGGCGGCGGATTTTCCTACATAGACTTCGAGGTCATCACCTAATTTGTGGCGACGGCCGCGCGCATCGGCCCGCACGAGGAGATTTTCGCCTTCTTTCTTGTCTTCTTGTTCACGCCTTTTTGCAAAGCTTGCGGGACCTTTCGCGCGAAGATGCGTGAGCTCATTTTCAACGAGAGCAAGCCTTGCGCGAGTTCCTTCGCTCTTACGTGCATTCTCTTTCGCTCGGTGAAAACAATTTTCGATATTCCACGACAGACTTTTTTCGGAATCGACGAGTGAGCGCCACTCATCCGGCACGTCCAGGGGAAGCTCCATGGTTCCGTTAGCTTTCAGCCACTCCCCGAGCCGCGAGTAAACAGGATTCATTTTCTCCTGTAACTCTTCGCGCATTCGCTCGATTCCTTTTTCTTTCTTCTCGATCGCCCGCTTCCACTCTTTCTCGAGTTTTGCGGCTTCGTTGATGTGCGCGTTGGCTACCGAAGATGGCTTTCGCGACATGGACTGCCGCGCGTGCCATTGGCCTTCGATCTCCTCCCAGCTGCGACCTTCGGATGCGTCGGCATGGGTCTGTACGGTGGGAAGATCTTTTGGTTTGTTCTCGGCGACCGCCTTCTTTCCATCCCGCGCGATCACGTTCTGGCCGTGAGGGAAGAGCCGGACTTCGATCTCGCAGGAACCTTGCTCTTCTTCATCTTGCGCTCGGTGAAAGTTAAAGACGAGAAGACGACCACGCGTCAGGTCCGCCCGAACCGACTGAAGACGACGCCCTAGAAAACGCGACCGGACAAAGAGCGTAAACGGCCGTTGGAGTTTCTTGCGCGGTGGCGGCTTGCCTTTCATCCGCACCACGACGGGACGTAGGGGTTCGAGATCAAACCAAAGCCAGAGGGTTTCACGCTCATGGTAAAATCCAAGGCCCAGCTCCGCAGCCGTCTGCAAGCACTCCTGCAACTGTGCACCGACCAAAGATTGAAGTTCACCCGCAATGCGTGCGACTTCGACCGCCGTGAGTGGCGGAAACTGGTTCTTTGGCTTTGCTGTTTCTGCATCCATTCAGTCGGATCCTAAAGTCGCCTTTCAGAAAAAGGAAGTAAGAACTCAAAGCTCAGAGTTGCTGAAAAATTCCGGACCTTTACTTAACTCAAAGAGGCGCCGATGGAGAATCAGATATGAGCCACGGCCCTGACCTTCTCTACAACATCTTCGAACATTACCTCTTCAACGCGATCGTTGAAGACGAGACGTCGGACGAGTTCCTCACCCGCGTCGTGGCCGATTACCTCGAGCGACTCTCGCAAAAAGGCCAGGTCCCGCGCGAGCACCGCGAGGTCATCGAAAGTGATTTGAAGGAAGAAGTTCTCGAAATGCTCCGCAAAAAAACTTACGGTCATTTCAATCTTTCTGATTTCCGTCGAGCGCATCTGCGCGCTCCCACAAACAACAAAGCGCGCCCGCGGCGCGCTTCTTAAGCACTCTTTAGCAGCGGCAATCCCTTACTTATTTGCTGGAGCGCCGATCGGCTGGTTTGTCGACGGGTCGATCTCTTGCCATTCGACGCCAAGCTTTCCGGCCTCACCTGCTCCGACCGTGACATCGGCAGCCGCGTTCAATCCTTCACCCTCTTGAATCAAGTTCTGATCCGTAACTCCGGGTTGCGCTTGGGGCAAGTTGTCGTTCGTAGCCGCAGGAGGCATGGCAGGTTGATCGATGGTTTGACCAGGCAAACCAGGAGCTCCGTTCGTTCCCGTTGAAGGAGCGTTCGGATCCGGAACTGCGCCACCATCAAGAAGAGGCAACCCTTTTTGCACGTGTTGGCTGTGCGCCGTTTCAAAGTCGGTCTTCACACCACTTTGCGGCTGATTCGCCTCGCGCGGCGTGCTCCAACGAAGGGTCATCTTCTTCGTCAACGATTCAGGTTGAGCTTCCGCTTTGAAGATCGAATCGGGATCGTTCGCAACAGCTTTAGTCGCTTGCGTCGCCTGAAAGAAGAACGCCGTAATTCGACTGATCGGCGCACCAGCGCTATCGGTCGAAGCTTCGCGCAAAAGGACGCCGAGCTGATTACATTCAGAGTCCATACAGTTTGCGACGATTTTAAATTTTGCCTTCGTTTCAGCCAGGACATTATCGGCAGCGGCCATGACCTTGCGGCTTGCTCGTGAAACTTGAGCATTGGCTTTCTGGGCTTGTGCGCGTTCAGCTTGGCCCATGCGCGATGCCGCAACTTTCGATGCGGCGACTTCCGAGACATTGACTTTCGATGTGTTCCAGCCGAGCTCTTGGCGAACGCTCATCACGTGGCCTGTTCCCGTCTCGTCTAAAACCAAAATATCGACTCCAACGTTGAAGCGCTTTTCGCTGATTTGGGGAACGATCGGCGTAACCGTTGCGCTTGCACCGCTCACGCGCTTTGCGAGGTCAATGTTGCGGGCGTCCGCGGACTTCAGATCCCCGAAGGAATCCGTCATCATTTTGCTGATCGTGCCCTCTTCGCCAACGACGCCACCGGCACCTGCCTTCGGCATGATTTTCACGTTCGTTCGTCCGTTGTTCTTTGGTCCACACGCGACCGCAAGGCCGAGTACACCGGCGCTTACAAGAAGCGGGAGAGCGCGCAGCACTTTCGTGCTCGTGGGAATCGATGTCTTTTTCATGGGCGAACTCCTTGTGTCGGACCATTCCGGCAGACCAAATGGGGCCCGCCACGACCGTGAAGCCAACGGTCCGCCTCTGGTAAGAGCAAGCCTGGGGCCATCCAAAAGTCGTTAAAGATCAGCTGTTTAATTTTCACGGTCTGCCTAACCGTTAAACGCTGAGCTCAATTTGCGCTTGTCGTTCCGACTCCGACCGAGGCGCTATCGACCTCCGTCTAGAAGAAGGTCGAGATCAGATCAGCTTCAATATTCGCCTTCGGAGGGTTGAGATATCCTGAAGACAAAGCTTTTTTTACGCCTTCTATTTCTCGAGGAGCCTTCATGCGTCGCGCTCGTTTCCCTCTCGCTTGCGCACTTCTTCTCTGGTCCTTCACCCTTGCTTCAATTGCGCCGCTGGCTTCCACCGCCGAAGCAAAAGCGACTCCTAAAGAGACGTCATTTGCAAAACTTCAACTCTTGCGTCCTTGGGAAGTCAAAAGACTCACGGGCCTCCAGCAGCTCAATTACTATCACTCGGTGCAAACTCTCGTGACGACGATCGAGAACGCAACCGGCGCAAAAGATCCAGGTCGATACGCGTTTACTTCCTTGTTCATTGACGAAGCTCAGGCCGCCGTGAAATTCGGCGAAGATTGTTTGATCGGCGGCTACATCAGCAAGTGGTACAAAAAACCGAACGGCCAGCTCTCGTGCGGCGTTCCGCCAGATGAGCAGATTTTCGATATGCCTCGCGGGAAGAAAAACTTCTTCTGCGACGGCGGCAAGAAGGGTCCACGCAAAGCTTACTGCAACTCCGCCGTCTTTCTCTACGCCGGCGATAGTGGAGAACGATTTTGTCAGCCGCTTCGCAACTTCAGCCAGAACTGCCAAAAAGCATTCGAGCAACGTTACGGGCAAAGCGGAGATCCCGCATTCCCCGAGCGCCTGACTCGCGATGCCGAAAAGTTCTCAAAAACGATGAACCCGAAATCGCTTGAAGATTACTTCAACGACTTCGACAAATACTTAAACGGCATCATTCAGGCCGGCGATTTCGACGCAAAATCAGCGGAGATCATTCGCAAGCAACTCGAGACGATTCAAAAATCACGAACGGCGGCGAACACCGCAGCCGGTAACAACGGTGGAAACGGAAGTCCAACGGGCGCGGCACCCTCGACAAACCCAACCGCAGCCGGGGGCGCAACTGGCCAGTTGGGTGCAGCCGCCGCCGCAAATGCTAACGTCACCGTAAACACGGGCGACGACGACACCACACCAATCGCTCCGTCGGATCCGAATCCAGGTACGGATCTCTCAACGGAAAACGACCCCACGCGCGAGAATCCCGAAGGCGGCGGCGATGAGGACGGCGAAGCAAAAGGCGAAGAGTCCAAGCTCCTTGGAAAAGAACTCACGTGCGTAAGAGATGGTCTCATGAAGAGTGGTTACAAACCTTCTGAGCGCTACATCGCCTTGATTGCATCGGGCCTTCAAGCTGCAAACGGTGGCTACGACACCAACCAAGTGGCGGCGAAAGAAAGCTTGCGAACGCGCGTGATCTCTACGATCCAAGCTTACGGCTTTTGCGATGAAGCTTCGTATCCTTCGAACAAGATGAAGCCTAAAGATCTTCAACTCGTCCGTCGCTGGATCACGGCAGATGGCGGAAAAGCCCAAGCGAAAACAGGAGTCGCCTACTTCCAACAAACAACGGATCCGCAAACGGCAACCACGGCGGCACGCTCCTTCTTCGATGCCTTTGGCCTTCGTAGCTCTGCTGCCGATTCGAAGGCGAATGATCCTCTCACCTCAAGCGTTGAAGATGCGCTCAGCCAGCTCTTTGTAAAGCCCGAAAAAACTTGGTCGACATCGAGTCTTGCCGACCGCCAAAAATCAATCTCGACTTGGGATAAAGTGAAAAGCGGAACCGAATTTGAAAAGTGTGCCGCTGACGCGAACGAAAAGAGAAAATCAGACGATGCTTTCCGCCTGCAAGATTTGCGTTTACCCCCAGCAGGCAAAGACGGAAAACGTCCGACTCTTTCCGACGAAAAGAAAGCGGAGATGACCAAAATCTCGCAAGCCAACCGCAAGATTTGCGAAGCGATGGCAAGCGCATGTTCACTTGACCTCGCAAAAGCTTGTGCAGGCGATACCGCGCCGACGCCGGCCTCCAGCGCACCCGCGGCAGCAAAGGCTGGAGCTTCGAAAACTCCAACAAGTCCAAGTCGCACGGCGAAGTAAGCAATTGAAGACGAAATAAAAAAGGCCCGCAGATGCGGGCCTTTTTCTTTTGGAGAACTTGAAGATCTCGCTTAGTTCAGCGAGCCTTTGTACAAATCGCCGCGAATCTTTTCGAGATCTGGCTTTTCGACTTCGTAATGTCTTCCGCAAAATTCGCAGGCAACATCGATGGGCTTTCCTTCGGCGATCATCGTGTCGATTTCCTCGATTCCGAGAAGCACCATCGAGCGCATCACGCGGTCTTTCGAACAACGGCAGTGATATTCGATCGGATGAGGATGTTCGAGTTCCATCAGCTTGAAGTCCCCGAGATAATCTTTGAGAAGATCCTCGGCCGTTGCGCCTTCAAGAATCCGTTTTGAAATCGAAGGAGCTTTGCGAACTCGCTGCTCAATTTTTGCGATCGTCTCTTCGCTGTGACCCGGCATGAGTTCGATCAAGACTCCGCCTGCGGCCTCCACCATTCCGTACGGACTTACGTGGACACCGAGAGCTACCACCGAAGGAATTTGGTGAGACTGCTGTAAATAGTAGGCGACGTCGTCGCCGATCTCACCCGTGCGGATGATGACGGTTCCGCGATGAGGCGTATCGCCCGTGGGAAGATGATGCGTCACCGTGAGAAGCCCGATGCCGATCGCGGGGCCTACCGGCAGTCGATCGCCTTCCATCGGCGCTTGAAACTGGGGATTGTTGGAGTAGCCCCGAACTTGCCCTTCGTAATTGGCCTGGGCGAAAACGCGACCCAGAGGACCATTGCCTTGGAAATATAACGAGAGTTCTTGATGATTCTTTAAATGCGACGCCATCAAAAGTGATGCGACCAAGGCGCGGCCAACCGCGACGGTTGCGATCGGATAACTGTTTTGGATCGAGCGCATTTCGTCGACGACGTTAGTCGCGATGACGCTAGCGGCGCGAACCGTCAAGTCATCGGTCAAAAACTTATGGACCCGTTGAGAATTCCCCTTAGACTGAGACATAGGGAAGTTTTATTCGCCGCCTCCAATGCAGGCAAGCCCTAAAACTTGCAGCAGTGGTCTTACGAAACTGGCTAACTCCCCGGGAATGCCACGAGGTGCTGAAATGAAAGTCATCGTTCTTCGCCACGCCTCGCGTTCCGTCGATGGCTTTGGCGACTCTCATTTGAGCGAAACGGGGCGCAATCAAGCCGAAAACTTCGTTGCGGCCGTAGCACCTCGCGGAGGCCTCCCGAAGCCAGCTCACCTCTTCGCGTCACCTAAGAGAAGGGCGAAGGAAACTCTTGAACCGCTGAGTCACGCAAGCCAAGTTCCGCTCACGATCGACACTCGTCTCGACGAGCGTCATCACGGCGAGTCCGTCCATGACTTTGAAGGCCGGATCCTGGCTCTTCTCGAAGACCTCATGGAGCGAGAACCTTTCATCGAAAAAGACCAAGCGATTTATCTCGTCTCGCATCTCGATTGGCTCGAGTCGGTGATGACGCTTCTTCCTTCCGATATGTCGGATCTGGAAATTGCTGGTAGCTGGTCGAACTGCGAATATCGCCTCTTCGAAGTTGCCGAAGGAATTTGGTCTTTGAAGGGCCGGGGCCACATCTCTGGTTAGTTCACTGGTTAATTCTCTGGTGCGTTGACTTCGGCCGCGTTTGCGCTGAGCCTCGCCATGCCAACCTCTTCGAAAAGGAGCGTAGCCATGGCCACCAACACACAGCTAAAAAATCTTATCCGCAATGTCTGGGCGGTCGGCCGCAACTATTCTGAGCACGCAAGAGAACTCGGTAATGCAGCTCCCTCTCCTCAGGCTGAGCCGATGATTTTTCTCAAAGCTGGTTCTGGGGTCGTTACCGATCGCGGAACGTTCCAACTGCCAGGCTTCTCGGCTGACGTGCATCACGAACTCGAAGTTGCATTCCGCTTTGGACCTAACGGTGAGTTCGACGCCGTGACCCTCGCGATCGACCTCACGGCGCGCGATCTGCAAAACAAGCTCAAATCACAAGGTCATCCGTGGACGCTTGCGAAATCCTTCCGCGATGCTTGCTTGATGGGTCCTCCCGTCACTCTTCCTCAAAACCTGGAAGACATCACCTTCGAGCTAAAAATCAACGGCGAGCGTCGCCAAGCTGGCAACACTCGCGACATGATCCACGCCCCCGAGAAATTGCGCCGCTACGTTCTCGAGCGCTTCCCCGTCGTGGAGGGTGATTACCTTTTAACGGGCACGCCGGCGGGCGTTGGCCCGGTGCGTGCGGGCGATCATCTCGAAGCTGAAATTCCAGGCGTTTTAAAAGCGAGCTGGCGGGCCGCAAATTCCTAAACTTCGTCCTTAGTTCGCGGCCGTGGCTTGCGAAAATTATCTTCAATTTCCCGACGTCTAACGGTAGTGTTCGTACTCTTCTAGAAAACTAAAAAACTGGGGATTTGTCCTCCGGCAGCGGCACTCAAGAATTTCTGGCGAACTTTCTGCCGAAGTGAGTTTCTGGCTGACGGTCAAACACAAATCCTACTGAGAAAAGACAGGAACACAGGAAACACTATGGACGTTTCTCAAACCGGTTCTCAAGTTGCTCCGAACTCTGTGCAGGCTTCCATCCAAGCTAAAGGTGAAACCATCTTCAACATGATGGAATCCGAAGGCCAGTCGATCTTCAACAAAGATTGGTGGTACGGCCGAATCATGGAATGGAGCATGAAGAACGAACAGTTCAAAACGCAGATGTTCCGTTTTGTGGACGTTCTCCCCTACTTGAATTCAGGCTCCGAAGTCGCGCGCCACTTAAAAGAATATTTCGCGGACGCTGGAGATGAACTTCCTTCGGTTTTCAACTTCGGTCTGGGCCTAGGCTCGCTCGCCCCTGGCCTCATGGCAGGCGCGGTAAAGAAGAACGTCACGCAGATGGCGAAGATGTTCATTACGGGCGAGACTCCTGAAGAAGCACTCGGAGTTTTGAAGAAAGCTCGGAAAAATAAAATCGCCTTCACCGTCGATATCCTCGGCGAAGCTTGCCTCTCCGAAGCTGAAGCGTTTGAGTACCAGAAGAAATACACGGACCTCATCACTTGGCTCGCAAAAGATGCGGCGAACTGGGATCACGTTCCACTCATCGACGAAGATGATCGCGGGCCGCTTCCGCGCGTTAACGTGTCGGTGAAACTTTCGTCGCTCTATTCGCAGATCGACGTCAAAGCTTGGGATAAGTCGAAAGAAGTTTTGAAGGAACGTCTGCGCCCGATCTTCCGCTTGGCGCAAGAGCGTGGGGTTTTCCTCAATCTCGATATGGAACATTACGAGCTCAAAGACATCACGATCGAAGTCTTCAAAGAGCTCATCATGGAACCTGAGTTCGTTAAGTACTCGCATTGGGGTTGCGTGATCCAAGCTTACCTGCGCGATTCGCTTCGCGACGTGAAAGACTTGGTTGAGTTCTCAAAACGTCGTGGCGTTCCCTTCACGATCCGTCTCGTAAAAGGGGCTTACTGGGATTACGAAACCGTCCACGCTCAGCAGACCGGCTGGCCCGTTCCTGTTTACACGAACAAAAGAGAATCGGACGCGAACTACGAAGATTGCGCGCTCGTTCTCTTGCAGAACGTAAAGCACATTCGTCTTGCGGTCGGCTCGCACAACGTGCGCTCGATTTCCGCAATTCTCGTCCATGCGGAACGCTTGGGGGTCGATCCTCGCGCCTTCGAAATTCAGATGCTCTTCGGCATGGCCGACCCGATTAAAAAATCTCTCGTGAAGATGAACTACCGCGTGCGCGAATACGCACCCGTTGGCGAACTTATCCCGGGCATGGCTTACCTCGTGCGCCGTCTTCTTGAGAACACGTCGAATGAATCATTCCTTCGCTCGAAATTTGCGGAAGGCACTTCGACCGAGCAACTCTTGCGTGATCCTAAAGATGGTTTGAAGCCGACGTCTGCGAATCCTTATGACCTCGACGTGAAAAACGCGATCAAGTTCAAGAACGAACCTTTGATCGATTTCGGCATCCGCGAAAACCAAGACAAGATGAAACGTGCGATTGCGGATTTCCGCGCGCGCTCTCTCAATGCGGAATACCCGCTCTTCATCAACGGCAAAGAGGTCAAAACAGGTCGCTTCATCGAAAGCTTGAACCCGTCGAAGCCTTCGGAAGTCGTAGGCCGCGTGCACGTCGCCGGCGTTGCGGAAGCTGAAGCGGCAATGAAAGCCGCTAAGTCAGCTCAGGTCTCTTGGCGCCGTACGCCTTATGAAAAGCGCGCGGAGCTCGTCGATAAACTTGCGGACATCTTCAACCGCGATCGCATGTACCTCAACGCTCTCGAAGTTCTTGAAGCCGGAAAGCCTTGGGAAGAAGCGGACGGCGACATCACCGAAGCCATCGACTTCTGCCGGTACTACGCAAAAGAGATGCGCAAGCTCGGTAAAGGCTCGCGCGTCGGCGGTGTACCTGGCGAAACAAGCCACTACCACTACCGCGCTCGCGGCGTCAGCGTCGTGATCGCACCTTGGAACTTCCCGCTCGCGATCCTCACCGGCATGGTGGCGGCTTCGCTCGTTACAGGTAACACGGTTGTGTTTAAGCCTGCGGAGCAGACTCCGGTCATCGGCGCTTATCTGATGAAGGCTCTTCGCGATGCGGGCTTCCCGGCGGGTGTCGTGAACTTCTTGAATGGATACGGAGAAGAAATTGGTGAGTATCTCACCGGCCATATCGACACGGATTTGATCTGCTTTACGGGATCGAAAGCCGTCGGCCTGCACATTCTCGAAAAGGCCGGTAAACATCAAAACGGCCAAGACCACGTTAAACGCGTGATCTGCGAAATGGGTGGGAAGAACGCGGTCATCATCGATTCCGATGCGGACCTCGACGAAGCCGTCACGGGCGTTATTTACTCGGCATTTGGCTTTGCGGGGCAAAAGTGCTCAGCCGCAAGTCGCTTGATCGTCGTCGACGAAATTTACGAGCGCTTCATCGAGCGTCTGCTTGAAGCAACAAAGTCGATGAAGGTGGCTGCAGCCGATGAGCCGGATGCCTACATGGGCCCCGTCATCGACAAAGAAGCGTATGACCGCATTCTTTCGACGATCGAGAAGTGCAAACAAGAAGCTCGCTTAGCTTATCAAGGACCAGTTCCTACGAGCGGCTACTTTGTTCCACCCACGATCTTCACGGACGTGAAGCCTACAGGCTGGCTCGCGCACAATGAGATCTTTGGACCCGTCTTGGCGGTGATCCGTGCGAAGGATTTCAATCAAGCGATCGAGATCGGCAACAACACGGAATACGCTCTCACGGGCGGTGTTTATTCGCGCAGTCCTGCGAACATCGAAAAAGCGAAAGCGGAGTTCGATGTGGGTAACCTCTACATCAATCGGGGCTGTACGGGCGCGATGGTCGAGCGCCATCCGTTTGGAGGTTATAAGATGTCTGGAGCTGGATCAAAGACCGGCGGGCCTGACTACCTGCTCAACTTCGTTGAACCGCGAGTCGTAACGGAGAACACTCTCCGCCGCGGCTTTGCCCCGGTAGAAGAGTCGATTTAAGTCTCACGTCGTCACTCGCTACATCGGACCCGCCTTTTCGTAGGAAGAACTTTGTAAGACGCACTTCCTAGAGGCGGGTTCTCTTTTGCGCGGACCTAGACCGAGTCTTCGAGCGCTTCGGCCGGCACCCAGCCTTCGTGAATTTCTCCGTCCGAAGCCGCGTGCCGAACCGCAAATACAGAGACTGTCTTCTCTTCGCTGTCACTGACTTCTAATGGTCCATCAATGACGGTGACGATCGCTCCGCTCGAAATCACGCACCTCTTCTTAGAAACGCCGAGGAACCGTCTCCCCGCGATCTCGATCAGTGCGTCAGTACATTTGACTTCGAATTTGATCTTCTTGATCAAAGTAGCGCTTCTCCCGTGTCTACTCATGCTCCAGAGAGCTTGGACCACAATCAGATTAACTAGGAAATTCTGAGCTGGCAATGCTAGGCCCGACTACCAGCCACCTATCAGGATAAGAAACGAAGTTGCGGCTGTTGCATTCGCATGGAACGCAGGCGCAAACGTTAATGGTTTGTAAATGAGAACTTACGAATGACGAGTTATATCCGTGCGCCCGGTCGATGATCTGATGAAGGCGGAGCTGCCGGCGATGACGGATCGTTCTCCTCCACAAGCCAGCCGCGATCTAAGGACATCGCGATCACGAATCCCCAGAGGGCTCCACCTAAATGCGCGGCATACGCGACCGATCCGAAATCTTGCGAGGCCGCAAGGTAACCGCTGACATCCGGAATGAGCGAAACGATCAGCACAAGCCAACTCGGAAGCGCGACGAATCCAAAGTAGCCTTCAGCCGGCAGGAGCCAGAAAAAGAAACGAATTTTTTCGCGACTCAACCAACCAAATCCCACGAGCGCAATCAGCGCGCTCACGGCGGCACTTGCCCCGACTAGCGGAGCTGAAGAGATGCCCGAAAGCTGCGAGAAGATCCAAGCGCCTAAGAGGCCACCACCGAAATAAGTGACGACAACGAAACTTCCGCCAAGCTTGGTTTCGATGAACATACCGAAGATGAGCAAGAAAACCATGTTCCAAAAGAGATGTAAGAATCCGCTGTGCGAAAACTGATACGTGATGAACTGCACCCACTGGGTTTTCAAACGGCTGATGCCCCAAAGATACGACGGGTGCTCGAATTGGAGAGACTTGAGCTCTTTGAATTTCCCTCGCCAATCGGCAACGGCTACTTCGTCGCCGCCAAACTCGTAGTCCGTAGCTTGAGTCATGAACTCGACGTTGCGGATCGCGAGACTTCCAAGAATCTTGCGTGACTCGACATCACCTGAGTAGGACTTCCGGGCAAGTTCGATCAACGTACGCGAGAATTTGGCTGGATCGCGCGAGATCATCACGGAGAAAGCAGAGCCTTGCGTCTCGAGGAAAGCTCGATCGGTGATCAGCTCATCCATACGCGCATCGGTTCGCTCGTACTCATCGTATGTCGCAAGAAAGACAAACAGATTAATCGCGAAGAGAAAAACCGTGAGCGGTGCAAGATGCGGCGAAACGAATCCCCGCAAGATCGGAAAGATCACGGTCCTCCCCTGCGCGAGCGCGCAAGTTCGAGCACGATCTCATCAAAACCGTCTGCGCTCGCAGGCTGACGTGCGGACCCCATTGACTGCAGACGATTGAAATTTTCAAGTAAACCGAGAGCCATTTGCTTTTGGCCCGAGCGGTAGGCAGCCACCACCATCGTGCGGTACAAACCACGATCGTACCGGTCACCTTCAGAAATTTTGAGCCCTAGGCTTAGCGCTTTGTCCCACGCACGGAGCTGAACCCATTTTTTAAGAATCTTTGAGCCAAGCGGTTTCCAATTCTCGTTCGCACTCTCAAGCTTTGCCCACGACGACTCGATATCCGACAGCTCTTTTGAGCTCTCGGCTAAATCTGCCAACTGCGCGTTGGCCTCAAGAAAGAATGCACCTGTTCCGCCGCCGGTCACCGATGCCATGAGCTTGAGTTGTTCAACGCCTTCTTCTTTCTTGCCACTTTCAACGAGTGCCATCGCTCGCGCGAAGGCTTTAGCTTCGGGAAGCGGCAGTTGATTTTCCAGCTCGTTCCAACGAGCTACGGTCATCACACCTTTGCACTGACTTCCGCGGATATAGGCGGCTGACACTTCAGGCTTCATCAGCCAGCCGTCGAATCGATCGACCGCCTCGGTCACAAGTCCGCACGAGACACGCGCGTCGTCCGAACACCCTTCAGTGAGCGTTTCGTTGAAGCAGAACCAACGCGCGAGATCGACCCGAGCGTTCACATCGACGAGATCCGCTGACGAACGGAGAGCGAGGCGTGCTTCCGCCTTTTGATCTAATGACCAAAGCGCTTTGGTCCGCTCGCGGGCGATCTGCGCCGCCACTTTGCGCGGCATGGGACCAGCCTCTTCCATCGCATCAAGAGCGCGTCCGTACTCATGGCGCTGCATCCAGAACTTGATCAGACTGAATCTTAAATAAAGTCCGCTTTCTTTACGTAAACTCGATGAGAGTGTTGCAAGTTCGTTTTCGCGGGCGACTTCTTGAGCCTTCGCTTCGGCCGTCCCTTTTTGCGCGCCGTCAGCTTCGTCGCCGCCTGCGAGCTCCTCGTCAACCAAACGAGAAAGCGTCGCCATCTTGCAAGCGTCCGAATCGTCATCGCCGGCGCAAGTTTTCTCAAAGTAACCATCCGACTTCTCATGATCGCCGGTTACCAAAGCTTTGGCCAAATACGCGAGAGGCTTTTCGCCCTCGCGCCAAAGGGCGTAATTCGCTTCCGCATCCAGGCAGTTCGCATCGAGCTCATCGGCCGAGTAAAGCGCGAGGGCGGCCTCAAGACGGTCTTTAACAACCGTGCCTTTTCGCTCTGGCCATTCTTTGAGAGCTTCGCGAACGCTTCCGCAGAGGCGTCCTTCTTCTTCTTGCTCAGCGATTAGGGCCGCATCGGAAGCAGCCGATAAACGAAATTCATTGATATGAATCGTAGCAACTAGCGCGACCATCGCGAGCGCCGCCGATTGAAACCCGCTCGCCATGGAAATCTCGGGTAACGTCGCAAGACCCGCCTTCCGTCGGCTCGTGAGCGAAATAACGGCCGTATCGCCTGCGCGATCGTGCCAAGGACGACGACGTTCGTTAGAGAAAACGGCAAGCCACGGGATTCCGGCGAAGAGAACTTCGAAACACCAGACAAGAGAGCGCTGAAAAGCTTCGATTGGACGCGGGCGGCCTCCGCTGAAAACCGATACGACGCGCAAGCGAAGCGCTAGCTTTCCGGGGGTACCACCGAAGAGAGCAACAAATATTGTTTGGTAAAGCGTAACCGCGATCACTCCCGCAATCGCCGCCGAACCAAGAGCCAACAACCACTGAGGATCACTCCCGAGAACTCGGGCTTCTTGCGCCTGACGACGGAACGGCGCGATCAAGAGCCCCGCAATCGGGAGCAAGATCACGAGATCGGCGACGAAGGCCGCTAAACGATCAATCGGGGCCGCCAAGCTCTCTTCAAGCGAGCGACCACGCGTTGATCCGTTTCGCTCGTCTTGAGCGTCGGGCTTTGGTTCTTTGAAAAAGGAATCTGGTAGGACCATGAAGTCCTATCGGTTCAGAGGGAAGTTGAGATGAATGAAAAGGGGGCGATCTGGATGCAGGTCGAGGCAACACCTCGACCCACTAAAAATCTTTAAGGAAACGTGCGAATTACTTCGCCGCGACTTTCAAAGGAGTGACTCGCATTCCGAGCATGCGGCCTTCGTCATCAAGCTGGAACTGGACTTTCGCCACCGGCATGCTCACCTGATTGAGGAGTTGGAACGTTTCAACGTTCTTCGCTTCGCTCTCGCTTTGCGCTTTCATCGTGCGCTCAAACTCAGGCAAAAGGCTGCGCTGGCTATCGAGGAACGCTGTTAAGTTCTCCAGGCGCTTGGCTTGGTCGTGACTTACGCTCTCTGTAAATTCGATTTCCTGTAGTTTTCCGTCGTGCAAACGAACGGCATATTTGCCTTCAAGGACTCCGAAGGCGAGCTTCTCTAAACTTGACGGTTCACGCCCAACCGAAGCGGCTGCACTTAAGCTACGCTTTGAGAGTTCTTGCACGATCTCCGCACGCTCGCGCAAGTTTTCAACTGCGGGCATGGCATAAGTCGTCTCGCCGACGCTCGCGATTCCGCGAGAGCCTTGCGTGACGGAGCCCATCTCAACCTGCGGATTGGTGAGCTTATTCATCATGTTGTTGTTGGCCAAGGTGACGAGCACCACGATCGACAACAGCGACGTCGAAACCGCGACTTTGAATTGTTCCATATCAAATCTCACTTTAAGCCCTTTTAAGCGCTCTTTGTAGTCGGGTTCGTGAATCCGGTGAGTCATGTCGATCACGTTGTCTTTCTTAGAGTCGTTCTTCATCCGTTCCTCCGCAGGAAACAACAAAGTTTGACGAGCCTTTCCTCAAGCTTGCGGTATCCGTAGGACTTCCGTCGAGCTTTTGGTTGGCCTCACCGATTTGCCTCTATGGCCGATCACTACCCTTTCTGTTATTGCGATCTGCGTGCCGCCTCGCGGACGATTCTGCGAGGGGTTTTGCGTCTAAACGCTAGTCACCTGCTGATTCCGCTACACAAAATCGGCATGTCTCAAAATGAGACGTTCTTCAAAGCGGAATCGACCCACGAGTCGCGACCCGAGAGCGATGATTCGAGATCGTAGAACAAGCTCAACTCCGGATAGACGCCTTTTTCTTCTAAGACAGCGCCATCGGTTGACTCGTAACGCGCAATCGGGATCGCGAGCGTGAAGGCCTCGCTCCCAAACTCCCCGAGCGGAAACCACTGCGCCATCACGACTTGTCCTGCTGAAGGCTGACCCCAAACGCGCGAACGAGGACGCGAAAAAAAAGCTTGCGCAAAAATCTCGGCGACGGAGCTTGTGCCAGAGTCGATCAAGACGGTCACTCTCCCCTTGTAGCAACCGTAATCCGTGAAGGTTCGTAGGTTCAGCTTTGCGGAAGTGTTGAGCTGCTGGAGCTGGCTTTTCGCATCGAGATCATCGAGGAGATCTTGCTCTGCCTGAAGCTCTCTCGAAGCCGGACGCACGACCCAGCCGACAAGGCGAGCATCGCAACGAAAAGGCGAGAGCGCCCGCAACATTGCGGGGAAACTTCCACCTGCATTATCTCGTAGATCGATTACGAGATGATCAAAACGCGAAAGCTTTTGCGCAAGCGCTTGAACTTCAATTTTGTCGAAGTACTGCGAGAGAAAACTTGGAATTCTTAACAGGCCACTTCCTCGTCCCATGTCCGTCAACTCGGCACTCATGTCTTCTTGCAGCTCTTCGGGTTCGAGATTGATTTGGATTTCTTCGGATCCCGCACGCAAAATTTTGTAGAGCCCTGCGCTCGATTGCACGAGCTGCGATGATCCAACTTCGTGACCGTTCACCGAAAGAATCGAGTCTCCTAGCTTAAAGCCTGCTTTGTCTCCGGCACTTCCGGGAAGAATTCGGAAGACGACAAGATGGTCTTCGACCATGCGTGAGCGAAGCCCGGTGTCGAGCGCTTGGTTGTCCCACATCTGACGATTCTCAACGGGTGAGTAAACCGATAAATGCGAGGAACGCAGAACTTCGAGTCGACCATTCACGCGGTCGATGTTCTCTGCTCGTGACGAGAGAAATTCTTGATCTTCCGCTTCCCGATGACATTGAGACACGAACGCGCGGGTCTCCGGTTCATAACGGCGATGGTAATTTTCGGACACGAGCGAACACACACGGTGAGCGGCGGCTTTATATTGTGACTCGAGCTTCGCGCGCGCCGCAAACGCAGCGACGCCCGCAAGCGCAATGGCGCTCATGAGTACGGAAAAGAATCTCACGACGTAGGGCGAGGCCGTCTTCTGCCGATTCACGAAGTCAGTGCTCCTGCCTGGATGATTTTTAATTCTACGAGGCGCCCGAAAAAAGAAAAAGCCGGGAAAGGTCCCGGCTTCTTGGATCGCGGTTCGTTATCGGAACGCGATTAAGCGGCTTTCTTCTTGTTGCGAGCAACAGAAGGATCGATGTTGTACTGCTTCACTTTGCGGTAGAGAGTCGCGCGGCCGATGCCGAGCGCCTTTGCCGCCTCAGTGAGGTTGCCTTTGAAAGCAACGATCGCATTTTCGATCGCAGTAGCTTCGAGTTGGTTGATCGTCGCAACGCCTTTGCGTGCGTCCGAGCCAACTGCGCCCTGAGGACCAGGGAACTGGAGAACTTTCGCGCCTTCATGACCGTGGCCCGCCACGAGCGAAGGAACTTCGTTCTGCTGACGGTTCGACGTCTCCCACTGATCAGGCGTCATTACCTGAACGGTGAGGCCATGCATTTGTCCAAACTGTTGAGCCTTTTGGACAAGCGCTTGATCGTCGGAAACGACGATAAACAATGAACGTACCATATCAAGACCTCCCATTGATTCCATTTTCATCTACGAAGCAGAAAGGCTTCTCGGCGCTTCACCGCTCGACTCGCTTCAACCGTTTCCCTGGTCGTACGAGTCGTGCCGGTCTCGGCACCTAGCCGTCCTGCCTCACATAGAACCTATCGGCGGCCCACCTTGAGAAAATGAGGAAAAAAATTCCTCTTTTTGAGATTTTCCAGCTTGAGATGAGACAAGTGCGCGTAACCAAAAGGATTCAGAACGAAACAAATTTCTCGCTGGACTTTTGTCTCTTTGGGACAGGTTGGGGGCTGGGTTGGGGGGCCGGCGGCTTCTCGGTACCAGTTTCCTTTTGCAGAAGCGGTGCGAAACCGCTGCGGTGTTGGGTGGGGCGTTGGGGGTCGGAGCTCGAGGCTCGGAGCCCGGGTCGGAGCTCCGAGCTCAGGTCGGAGTTCGGGGCTCGGAGCTCGGGGCTCGGAGCTCGGGACGGCGGCGGTCCCCGGCCCTGCTGGCGACGGCTCGAGCGAAGCGGCTTTCGGCGCTCGGCGCTCAACCAGCAATGATCGAACTTGGAACTTCCCCCAGGATTCGTTTGACTGCGAGATCGAATTTCTATACCTTCGCTCACGGATGAAGCAAGGCGCGCTTTTCAAAAACTCCAAAAAAGAATACGGCGGCGATCTCTACAAAACGCGTCGGGGCCGCCAAGGTCCGCGTCCGCTCGCAACCCGCAGCACAATGCACCTCGTGTTGAAATCGTCGCGTGCGAAAAGCGATCATTCATTTCGTAAGCCCAAACACGCACAGGCGATCAAACGAATCGTTTCAAAGTTTTCTGCTAGGTACGGCGTGCGCTTAATTTCGCTCGCAAACGTCGGCAACCATCTTCACTTCCACATCAAACTTGGAAATCTACGTACGTACACGCCGTTTATCCGCGCCATTACGGCAGCAATCGCGATGTCCATTACGGGACGCTCGCGCTGGCAAAAATCGGATGGAAAGTTTTGGGATTGCAGACCGTTCACGCGCGTGATTGTTGGCTTCCGGTCATGGCTCGGACTTCAAGATTACATTCGAGTGAATAAGATGGAAGGATCGGGTGTTCGTCGTGAACACGCCGAATTCATTGTTCGAGAGCAAAGGCGAAGGCGCACGCCTTTATAGGCTGACCCGATGAGCACCCGAGAGGCCGAACCCACCGGCCTCTGCGCATCCAAAACAGAATCAATCGCCCTGTCCGATTGCGATGTTTGATACATCAATGATCGCTTCGTCGTGAGGAACGACTACGGTTCCGTCCAAAGTGATCATGAGATTTTGCACTGATAAACTATCGCAGTTTACGATCGCGCGGAAGGCGCTGACGCCTTCACTATTTCGCCGCCCTACATGCACGTCATCACTCGTCACTGTTGAACAGTTCACACCACGCTCTTGCGCCGTCGCACCAACGACCGCACCGATCAGGCCAATTTTGTTATCAATGCGTGCTTGAATGAACGTGGCAAGTTGCTGCTTCGGGAGCGCGGGGCTTTTCGATTTCGCATTCGCGGGAATCGCAGACAAGACTGCAGAAACGATCGCGAGAGCAAGTAAGCTAGTTTTCATAAATTTTCCTTTTCTATGAGGTTGTGCGATTTCAGGGTCCCGTTCTTCGCAGCGGACCCAACTCAATTTTCAACAGCCGCGCAGACCGACGCAGACCCCATCAGTCTCGCGGTGCCGGCGGCGCGATGATTCCCAATCCACGAGTCTTTTGTGTGCAAGCTTTGCTGTTCATGACCTCTCCCCTTTTCCGGTCGATTCACGACGGAGTTGATGAAGAGAGGTATAGCGATCTCGCTTACATGAAAAAAGCAGATAAAAGAGATGGCTGATATGCCGTTTCGGAATAACGCAGACGGAACCGGCCGAAGCCTAGCCAGCCAAAACCCGCGCAAACCTGAGAGGACAGTAAAAAAGGGAACCTCATGAGGTTCCCTTTTCTAAACTATCGAGTCCGAAGTGATTCGAAGAAGATTAACGACGACCCGACTTAATTTTGACCTGCATCTTGGAGATGAGGTTTACCGCCATCTTTTCGTGCACTTTGCACATCTTGAGCTCATCGCGGCGGTAAGAGCGTTGCGAAGGAGTCAGAGTTCCGGTTTCAAGTTCCATTTCGTAGTCGAGCTTGTTGGAGCGAATGCCTACGAGTTCTTTAGTTTGTTGCTTGAAGAGTTTTGTCACGCCGGAGAGAGGTGCTACTTCGAGCCACTCTTGCTTGTTCTTGTACCAGCTGACCATGCGAAGGAAGCGGGCTTTGTTTTTTGCGAGGGTGAAGCGGGGGTACTGTTCTTCCGAGAGGTCCAGAATGTCCGCAATTGAATCTAGATCGATGTCTTCCTCTTCGGCATCATCTGAGATCAAAGGCGCCTTTTTGAGGAGTTTGGATTCCTGGATCTTCTCAATGTCGGCATTCAGCACAAATGTCCCCCTTTGGATGGCCTCAGTCAGATAATGAAGAGCCGCCGTTATAGCACATATTATTTGAAGTTGAATACCCTATGGGGGTATTGAAACTTCAGCCACAAAATGGAAATTATTCCCTGTCAGTCCAAACACTTAGGCTGTTTTTCTGACAAATCAGCGCCCGGATTATCCGCGAAGGGTCCGTGCCATTTCCAAAGCGAAGTAGGTTAAAATCATGTCCGCCCCTGCCCGTTTGATCGCTAAAAGCGTCTCGTGCATGGCGCGAGGACCGTCGATCCAACCTCTTTCCGCTGCGGCCTTGATCATGGCGTATTCGCCTGAAACTTGATAGGCCGCGACCGGAACGTTTACCTTCGACCTTACTAAAGAAATGATGTCGAGATACGCAAGTGCCGGTTTTACCATCAGAATATCGGCACCTTCTTGCACATCGAGCAGAGCCTCACGCACCGCCTCGCGCCGATTAGCCGGATCCATCTGATAAGTTTTCTTGTCGCCGGAACGAGGAGCTGAATCGAGAGCTTCGCGAAAAGGCCCGTAAAACGACGAGGCGTACTTGGCCGCGTAAGAAAGAATGCCGACATCGTGAAAGCCCGCTTGATCCAACGCTCGGCGCAAATACCCGACTCGACCATCCATCATGTCGGAAGGTGCAACCAAGTCAGCACCCGCTTTTGCTTGCACAATCGCCATGTCAGCAAGGATCGGGAGAGTTTCGTCATTCAAAATTTCGCCATCGCGGACGAGTCCGTCGTGACCGTCGACGGAGTACGGATCCATCGCGACATCCGAGATCACGAGAAGCGACGGCACTTTCGCTTTGATCGTGCTGATCGTCTCCTGAAGAAGGCCTTTCGGATTCACCGATTCGCTGGCGCGTTTATCTTTTTTCCCCTCGGGGAGAACAGGAAAGAGCGCCACCGCGGGAACGCCGAGATCAGCGGCTTCTTCGCAAGTTTTTAGAAGTTCATCGAGGGAGAAGCGAAACTGACCCGGCATCGCGCTGATCGGGAGCCGTTGCTTTTTTCCTTCGGTCACGAACAGGGGAAGAATCAAATCGCTAGGGCTAAGCTCAGTCTCGCGCACGAGATCCCGCAAAGCCGGCGAACGGCGATTGCGGCGCGGACGTTGAGTGAGGCGAATGCGCTCGGGCTCAGGCGAGAGAGGCTTCTTCATCGTGCGGTCTCCATCAATTTTGGTTCCTGACCCTTATCGCACGGTTTTTAGCCAGCGTGCAATTCCCTCCACGACTCGTGATCTTCGTTATCCGAGTTTCGGCACGATGTTACGTTTGCGAGCGACGAGGTCGTTGGGAGGTTGGATTGGCGCTCTACTGGTTTTTGGCGTGGCTTGCGGGCGTAGCGGGAGTTCTCCAAAACGGATTGAACAAAAAGCTCTCGAAAGTCACGGGGCTCGCCGTAGCCCTGCACGTTTCGAATCTTATGGTGTTAGTTGGCGGCATCGTCGTGTTGACGATCCTTGCTGCCTCCAGTCAATCGGAGGTCGCATCAGCGCTGAAGCTGAAGCTCGAAATCAAATCGTGGAAGTGGTGGATCATCATTCCCGGTTTATGCGGACTTTTCTTTATCACGATCGCCCCCATCGCGATCATGAAGCTCGGCGCACTGAAGGTTTTCGTCGCCATCGTCTTCGGACAAGTGCTGGCGAGTGCCGCGTGGGATTTTTGGATCGAGAAAACGCCCGTGGATAAGTGGCGCGTGATCGGATGTGCTCTGACGCTTCTTGGCGCTTACTCGATCTCGTTGTCAAAAGCGTAGCGAGCCGCTCTGCTAGCTTTGTCAGTACAAACTCTTCTCTGCAAAAAGTTTTTTGGGGAGGCAGCCAAGTGGAAAAGAAAGTCTTCGTCATCACGGGCGCTAACCGTGGCATCGGTTTAGAACTCACGCGCCAAGCTCTGAATCAAGGCCATCAAGTTTACGCCGGCGCACGCAAAGCGAGTCTTGAGCTACGCGATCTTGCTGATCGTTCATCAGGTGCGCTTCGAATCGTTGATCTCGATGTTTCAACGGACGCGAGCGTAAAAAAATTCGCTGACGCCATCGACAGCGATCACGTCGATGTTTTAATCAACAACGCTGGCTACTATGCTGATCAGGATACGGCTCAAACCGTGCTCGATTCTCTCAACACAAATGCGGTTGGTCCCGTACGCGTCACCTTCGCTTTGATGGCTAAGCTTAAGAAAAGTAAGAGCCCTCGCATAGGCAACATCACGAGCCAAATGGGTTCGATCGCCGATAACTCAAGTGGTGGCTCCCTCGCCTACCGCATGAGCAAGACCGCCTTGAATATGTTCACGAAAACTTTGTCGCTCGACGAACCGAACGTGATCGTGCTTTCGCTTCACCCTGGTTGGGTGCAAACATCCATGGGCGGAGCTCGCGCGCCACTTGCGCCGCAAGCTTCCGCAGAAGGGCTTTTGACGGTGATTCAAAAATCATCGGCTGGCGATTCGGGAAAGTTTCTGACCTATAATGGAAAGGATCTCCCCTGGTGAGCACACCTGACTGGTTTGACCGCATTCCGAAGACCGAGCTGCACGTGCATCTGGAAGGAGCAGTGCCGATCGAGACGCTTTGGGAACTCGTCAAAAAATACGGCGGTCAAGCAGAGGTGGCGGATCTCGAGGCACTTCGGCGAAAATTTGCGTACCGCGATTTTCCTCACTTCATCCAAACATGGATTTGGAAGAACGGGTTCATCCGCAACTACGACGACATCGCTTATGTTGGCGAAAACATCGCGCGCAATTTCGTAAAGCAAAATGTTCGCTACGTTGAAGCTTACTTCTCACCGACCAACTTCACGCGCCACGGCCTCGAAACTCAGAAGATCGCCGAAGCTTGGCGACGAGGACTCAATCGCATCTCGCAAGTCGAAGTGAAGTTGATTGCAGATTTCACTCGTGATGAAGGCTCTCGCCGCGCGTTCCGCACGCTTGAGGAAGTCAACGAAGCGAGATCCATGGGCATCATCGGTGTAGGTCTTGGTGGAACGGAAGTCGAATATCCAGCAGAACTCTTCCGCGAGGTCTACGCACGAGCAAGGCTTCTTGGATTTCAGACGACGGTGCACGCAGGTGAAACGGTCGGACCTTCGAGTATCTGGAGCGCGGTTCGCGATCTGCAGGCTGATCGAATCGGACACGGCACGCGAGCCATCGAGGATGAAGAGCTCATCATCTATCTTGCGGAACACAAAATCCCGGTCGAAACGTGCCCGATTTCAAATTTGCGCATCGGTGCGATCCGCACGATCGAGCAGCATCCGATTCGCCATTACTTCGATCGCGGGATTTTGGTGACCGTCAACACGGACGATCCTTTGATGTTTCACAACACGCTCGCGGAGGAGCTGCGACTGCTCGAGACGGTCCATCGGTTCACGCGCGATGAGATCAAACAAGTGGTCTTAAACGGCGTGGAGAGCTCGTGGCTCGATGAGGACCGCAAACGCGAGCTGAAGCTCGAGTTCCTCCGCGATCCGGTTTGGTCGTCGACGACTTAACCCTTCAGGACGCGGTTGACGAACCAGAGACAAGCTAACGAGAAACAGAGAACGAGAATCGGCAAGAAGACTTGATTGATCAGCGGCAAGGCGAGCGCTTTTGCTTTTTTGCGCATAGAGCCTCCTCTTTCTAGATCTTTTCATTCTCTCGAAAGAGGGCCTTGCGCGGAAGTCTTGACTCACAACTCTGTTCCTAAGGCGGAACCGGATTTTCCGCTCCCACCTTAGGACTTACGTCTTATGTCGTTCGTCTTATTTAGACTTTGCTTGGTTCGCCACCGCCTGCGCTTTGCGTGCGGCTTCTTCCTGGTCGCCCAAGTAGTAGCGACGAATCGGCTTGAAGTCGTCCGTGAGTTCGTAAACGAGCGGAACGGCGGTTGGAATGTTCAGCTCAACGATCTCGCTCTCGGGAATGTTCTCGAGATACTTCAAAAGAGCGCGGATGCTGTTTCCGTGCGCGGCGATGAGCACACTCTTACCTGCTTTGAGATCCGGGACGATGGCGTCTTTCCAGTAGGGAACAAAGCGCTCGACCGTGTTCTTCAAAGCTTCGGTCGCGGGAAGATCTGAAGCTTTCAAACCTTTGTAGCGAGGATCGAAACTTGGGTGACGTGAGTCAGTTGTCTCGAGCGGTGGCGGTGGAATATCGTAGCTACGACGCCAGATGAAGACTTGCTCGTCACCGTGCTTGGCTGCGGTCTCGGCTTTGTTCAGACCTTGGAGTGCACCGTAATGACGCTCGTTCAAGCGCCATGACTTCTGCACCGGGATCCATTGCTGGTCGAGTTCATTGAGGACCGACCAGAGAGTGCGGATCGCGCGCTTAAGAACCGAGGTGTGAGCGACATCAAACTTGAAGCCAGCTTCTTTTAAGAGTTGTCCGGCAAGGCGCGCTTCTTCAACGCCCTTCTCCGAGAGATCGACGTCTGTCCATCCGGTAAAACGATTTTCTTTATTCCAGACGCTCTCGCCGTGGCGGAGCAGAACGAGCTTGATCATCCGAGTGTCCTCCTGGCTCCCGACTCTGCCAAGATTTCCGCGAGATGGGAAGTTCGACTTCACGAACGCGGCGCAATGCCACTTATAAATAAATTCTATTTACAGAGCTGAGACCTAGAAGAAGTCGGATTTGCGCTGATTATCGAGAACCGTTCGCCCGGCTATGCGGAAGCTGAATCCACAAGAAACATTCGCGAGGACGGCGAACTAACGTAAAAGAAATCGTTCGCCCGGCGGGCGAACAAACGTTTCGACCGGAGGTCGAAAAACACAAACAGAGACGATGCCCCAAGAGTCCATCTTCGGAGAGTCTTCCCTGACTTGCATCGCCCCTCCACTATCCATGCTAAGGCGTTTCCGGCCACCTTCAACGAAATTTTTCCTTAAGATCTGATCAAACCGGAAGCTTGGGCGTAGGACAGTTCGGCTCCAGTCTAGTTTCCGAGTGGTGCTAGCCTGGTGCGCTTGACTCTTACGAGTTGCGTGGCGGATTTCCGCCGGGTGCCGTTGGACGAGGTCCACCGCCACCGCCACCGCCGCCTCCACCACCACGACCGCCGCGACGGCGTTTGCGTTTTTGGCCACCTCCGCCTGCACCTGCACCGCCGCCAGGAGCGTTGGTGTTCCCACCGGCTCCTCCGGCATTTTGCGAAGCACCGGCTTGCGGTTTGTCACCACGCGGAGGTCGAGGATCACGTCGACGACCTTCTTCATTGCCACCACGAGGTGGTCGATCGTTCCCGCCCTGCGGACGATCTTCGCGGCGCTTTTGCGCGGGTTGATTCAAAGGCGTCGTACCAACCGCAGATCCGCGAGCCATAGGTTCGCTGACCGGTGTTTCACTGCTCTCATCTTCGTCGTCGACCGAAGCGGTGCGCGTGTGCGCGTCTTCAATTCGATCGTCTTTGATGTTCGCTTTCTTACTGCGCTTACCAGTGATCGGTTCGTTTTGTTTTGCGACCTGCTCCGCAAGATCAACCGTGATGTCGCCAAAACATTTGAGCTGACATGAAAGGCGCCGACGATCGATGAAGTGGCCCGTTCCGATCAGTGAAAGCTCTTCGCTTCCTGGAGGCAACACGTTGTGATCGCCATCGATTACGCGCACGCGACATTCGGCGCACGAGGGAACACCTCGGCAAACCGATTTGATGTAAAGACCGTTATCCTGCGCGACGTGCATGACGCTTTCGCCTGGCTTGATCTCGAACTCGACGTTCTGGGGAACGAATTTCACTTTCATCGCGCTACAGTTTCTTTCGATAGGGCTCTTTCAAATAAGCCAGTTCTAATTATCGCCCGCTCAGCCGATCATGAGTTTCATGAACTTCTTTTTGCCGACTTTTACGACGACTTCGTCGCCCGTTTTAAAGTCGAATTTCACGCGCGGCTGAGTCACTTTGCTTCCCGCGATCTCCACGGCGTTACTTTGGATCAAGCGACGTGCTTCCGAAGTCGACGGCACAAGCTCGCAATCTTTCAACAACGCCGCGACGTCGACTTCATCGTTAAAATGAGTCGCCGGCACGCGAAACTCTGGCATCTGATCCGGCAGACCTTTGTCGACGAAGATGCGATTAAATTCCTCAACCGCCGCTTCGCCGGCAGCCGCCCCGTGGTAACGAGCCACGATCTGCTTAGCGAGTTCAACTTTGACGTTACGAGGATTGAGCCGGCCTGAACGCATCTCGGTCTTTAAACGCTCAAGCTCCGAAACCGATACATCGGTGAGGAGCTCGTAGTAACGCATCATCAACTCATCGGAGATCCGCATCGTCTTGCCGAACATATCGCGAGGCGTGTCTTCAAAGGCGATGTAGTTATCAAGACTCTTCGACATCTTGTTCACGCCGTCGAGGCCTTCAAGGAGCGGCGTCGTCAAAATGCACTGAGGCTCTTGCCCGTAGGACTTCTGGAGATCACGACCGACGAGCAAGTTGAAGCGTTGATCGGATCCACCAAGCTCGACGTCAGCGCGAAGTGCTACCGAGTCGTAGCCTTGAACGAGAGGATACAAGAACTCGTGGATCGCAATCGGCGTCCCCGACTTGTAGCGCTTCTCAAAATCGTCGCGCTCAAGCATGCGCGCCACGGTGTATTGCGAAGACAGGCGAATGAAATCAGCCGGCGACATCTTGTCAAACCAAGAAGCGTTCCACGCAAGCTCGCTCTTTTTCTCATCGAGGATGCGGTAAGCCTGCTTCACGTACGTTTTTGCGTTTTCGTTGATCGTCTCGCGGCTCAGCGGAGGACGAGCTTCGTTCTTGCCCGAAGGGTCGCCGATTTGCGCCGTGAAATCGCCCACCAAAAAAATCACCTGGTGACCGAAGTCTTGAAACTGCTTCATTTTGTTCATGAGCACAGAGTGCCCTAAGTGGAGATCAGGCCGCGTAGGATCGAATCCCGCCTTCACGCGCAGAGGCTTGTTATCGCGATAAGCACGCTCAAGTTTTTTGAGCATCTCTTCTTCGGAAACAAGATCGACGATCCCTTTTTTCAGCTCTTTAAGCTGCTCACTGGGCGTTGCGGGAAAATGAGCCATGAGTTCCTCTCTTAGCGCGCGTGTTCGATGACGCGGACTTCACGGACAACGGTGACTTTAACTTGGCCGGGATAACTCAACTCACGTTCGATCTTGCGAGCGATATCGTAAGAGAGCATCGAGGCCTGTTCATCCGTGACTCGGCTCGACTCAACAAGAACGCGCAACTCTTTTCCGGTCTGTACGGCGAACGTGCGCACAACACCGTCGAAGGAGTTTCCGATCGACTCCATGTCTTCCATGCGGCGAATGTAAGAATCCATCGACTGGCGACGAGCACCAGGACGCGAATTCGAAAGAACGTTTGCCGCCTGAACGAGAAACGCCAGCACCGAGCTCGGACGCTCATCATCGTGGTGCGCACGAACAGCGTGGCAAACTTGTTCGTTCTCGCCGTATTTTTTGAGGAACTCCGCACCCGTGATCGCGTGCGAGCCTTCGACCGTGTGATCAAGACCTTTACCGATATCGTGCAGAAGTCCCGCGCGACGAGCACGCTTCACGTCAACCCCGAGTTCCGCCGCCATCATGCCGGCAAGAAAGCCAACTTCGATGGAGTGTTGAAGAACGTTTTGCGTAAGCGTGTGACGGTATTTGAGTCCGCCAAGAACTTTCACGATCTCGGGGTGAACGCCAGCGAGACCCAATTCGAAGACCGCTTTTTCTCCGTCTTCTTTCATGATCTTGAAGATTTCTTTTTTCACCTTCTCGATCACTTCTTCGATCCGCGCCGGGTGAACGCGGCCGTCTTCCATCAACTTCTCGAGAGCTTTGCGAGCCACTTCGCGACGAACGGGATCGAAGCTTGAAATCACAACCGCTTCGGGCGTCTCATCGACGATCAGGTCGACACCGCAAGCCGCTTCGAGGGCGCGAATATTCCGGCCTTCGCGACCGATGATCTTACCCTTCATCTCTTCGTTCGGGAGATTGATTACGCTCACCGTCCGCTCGGATGTGTACTCACCCGCGTAGCGCGCAACCGCCATCGCGATGATGCGCTTGGCTTTTCCGTCGGCTTCCGCTTTCGCTTCCTCTTCGATTTCGAGAGCGCGCTTAGCTGCTTCGGTACGCGCATCTTGCGTGAGCGCATCGATCATCTCTTTCTTCGCGTCCGCCGCCGAGAGACCCGATGCCGTTTCGATTCTCGCGCGCAGCTCATCTTGCTTCCGCTGAGCTTCGAGTTCGAGTTCAACCAGGCGCTTTTCCGCGATCTTCAACTTCTCATCGCGTGCGGCGATTTCTTGAAGTTTCGTTTCGAGCTCCGCTTCTTTTCCCTGAAACTCTTTTTCGAGCTTCGCTTCTTTATCGACGAGGTTTTTTTCTTCCTGCTGCAGCTTTTGCTTCTGCTTTTGGATATCGTTCTCAGCGGTCTTGCGGGCGCGCGCTTCGAAATCTTTCGCCCGTTGTTTGGAGTCGCGATCAATGCGCTGGGCTTCGGAGCGCGCTTTCGTCAGGGTGCGCTCGGCTTCGTCTTCGGCGCCTTTTTTCGTTTTCTCATCGCGCATGCGTTTCATGTAGATAGCGCCGACGGCGCCGACGAAGAGGCCGATGATGGCCATCAGGACTGGAACAAGAATCTCGTTCATGAGGACTTCCTTTCCGACAAGACGTCGGATTGCGGGCCGCTCTCGCGGCCGAACAGGCGGGATTGGGTCACGACCCAATCCATCGGGATGTCGAAGCTCTCGACCGCGATCTCGTCTTCCGAAATCTGCAGATCGTGCGCGACGCCGATTTTCAATGGTTGAACATGGTTGTTGGATTCAATCTCGGCCAAAGCGCGGTCGTAATAACCGCGACCTCTTCCGAGGCGGTTGCATTTCTTGTCGAAGGCGAGCGCTGGGATCACGAGCCCAACGAGTTCCTTCATCGCGACTTTGTCGGCGCGAGAAGGCTCAGGCTCCAAGATTCCCCAGCGGCTCAACGAAAAACTTGTCTGCTCATGCGGGCGGTAGAACGAGATATGTTCGCCCTCAACGCGCGGATAGACCCAGTCGATCTTTTCGAGAGATTTGATAGCAGGTCGGATGTCGGGTTCAAAACCCGTCGGCTGAAAACCGGCCCAGCAACCTGACTGACGACTGAGCAGTCGCGTGAGGCGCGCATTCAACGCTTGAAGCGCCGATGCGTTTTCGAGCGCAGCTTCCGATCCCCCTTTGAGAAGGGCGCGAAAAGCTTGGCGCAGTTCCGGTTTCGATTTCATGAAAGTCCCCAAAAAATTCTGGGGGCTAATGCGAATCAGTGGCGAGTCGGGATTTCAAAGGCAAAGCCCTCACGAAACCGTGAGCGTAGCTATGTGCCTATCAATCAAATAACCGAATCTCAGTATCGGATGCCGAATGCGCGAGAGTTTTCGTTATACGTCCAGGTTCGACTCTCGAGGACTATGCATCTCACCAGTGGAATCTTCTTCTTGCTGGTTTGCTTCGAGCTTCTTCTCAGCTCGTTCACCGTTCGTTTGGAGCCCCGTCATGCGAGAACTCTCCAACTCCGTGATCACCTTGAGTGCTTTCGACTCAAGTTTCTCGAGCTCCTGTTTCGCTTTGCGCTTGAGCATCAGATACTCTTCCGCCAGATGCAGAGACGCGAGGATCGCGGCATTCTGAATCGAACCGGTCTTTGTGAGAGGAAGGGCTTCGCGGACTTTACCGTCGACGAGGGCCACCAGTTCGTTCACGGTCTCATCATCGTGGGCGGACTTCAAACGCAGAGGAACACCCGCGATGACGACTTCGAAGAGTCGCGCGCGGGGCTCGCCGTCTTGAACCGCGCTCTCAGCTTGCGAAGCAAGGGAGGCGCCGGCCTTTGCGGCATGAGTGATCTCGGTTTTCGGAGATTTCTCAATCATGTCCAAACACTACGCTAAAAACTGAACCTCGTGGAGTCCATTTTCTGAGTGCGTGGCAAAAATAAACAGATAAGTGCGAATCGCGGCGCGCAACAGATGTCGAGATCAAAGCCGTTAGCCACCGCCCCGCGAGACCATCTTAGATGATCGAATCGACGAACTCCTGAGACGAGAAGCGTCGCAAATCGTCGATTCCCTCACCGACTCCGATCAGTTTGATCGGAAGCTTCAATTCGTGCGCAAGACCTACCGCAACTCCACCTTTTGCTGAACCGTCGAGCTTCGTGAGCACAACGCCGGTCACGGTCAAGGCTTGGTGGAACTCGCGAGCCTGAATGAGCGCGTTCTGACCTGAATTTGCGTCCAAAACGAGCAACGTTTCATGGGGAGCCTCGGCGATGAGCTTCATGAGAACCCGCTTCATCTTTTTGAGTTCTTCCATCAGGTTCTTCTGGGTATGCAGACGCCCTGCAGTATCAATGATCACCACATCAAAGCCGTTACTCTTTGCGCGCTCGACCGCTTGGTAAGCGACCGCACTCGGATCGGTCACGCCGTCGGGGCTGAAAATTTCAACTTGAGCTCGCTCCGTCCAAATCTTGAGCTGATCACCCGCCGCAGCGCGGAAGGTGTCGCCGGCCGCGACCAAAACTTTGCGACCCGACTTTGCAATCCGGCTCGCGAGTTTTCCGATCGTTGTCGTTTTTCCGGCACCGTTGACCCCAACCACCATGAGCACGGCGGGCTTGAGATCCCAAATCTTCAGGTGCTCAAGACCCTCGATGTAGTCTTCGCTTCCGTGGTGAGAGTGTTGATCCGTCTCGACAACGCGGAGATGACGACCTTCGGCGGTGTCTTCGTTCGTAACGAGGGCTCCATCAACGGTGCCGAAGATCATGAGCATCTCGTCTTTCAAAGCCAAACGTACGGCTTCGAAACCTTCGGACCCGTTGCTCTTCACGCGTGCTTCGACTGCTCCCAACAGACGCTGAACCGTCTGTGGACCAAGATCCGACGTATAGAGAATCTCTTCGAGCTGCTCGAGTTCATCGGGCGTGAAGGTCGGCTTGGAGCCAAAGAGACTCTTGATGCGACCGAAGAAGGATGAGCGCGTATTTGCGAGTGCACTTTCGAGAGGTTTTCCGCGATCACGTTGAATCTCTTCAATCGTGTGCGGCATCGGCGGCGGCGAAACTTTTGACGATCCACCCGGAAGAGTCGCTAAATCGGCAGGAGCATCATCTGCGGGAATCTCCTGCAGCGGGCGCGCTGGCTCCGCGTTCAAACGATCCGTCAATGCCTCTGGGTAGGCGGTTCCGGCGAGCGTGCTTTCGTGAGGCGACCGCGGCGGGGGTGTGTGGAGCAAATCCGTCGGGCGACGATTGCCGCGAATAAGTTTGACTCCGACGAACGCCAAGAGCGTCAGGAGGACAACCCCGATCGCGACCAAAATATAAAAAGAATCGGGACCGAAAAGCGATTCCACAGCTTCCATCTCGTGCACTCCAAACAATTCAGTTTTTTTTCAAAAACCGGCGCCATCCTAAGGGCGCCGCGCCTAGCGGTCAAGAACGCCCCGAGTGTGTGTTCAGAGGGATAAATATCGGCGACTTACGACCGTTATACCTTCGTTCGTTAACAACTTAAGCATGGGTACCAGGTACCTTTTGCTCGTTCGGTCGATTGGGAATGAGCCCGACGGACCGACCATCTTTCGATCACTAAAAACCCGACAGGGTGAAAAGGAGACCTCATGGAAGACCAAAACAAGTTCCAGAACAACGATCTCTCGAACTCGACTCCTGAACAAAAAGAAGGCCTTCGCGACCGCCTCGGCGACGCGATCGAAAAAGTTGGCCACAAGATTTCGGAAGCTGGCATGCCCGGCGTTGGCCAAAAGATTCATGACCTCGGCGATAGCCTCGAGAAGAAACACGACAACCCCGATCACCCGCACGACGTGTAATCCACGCTAGCTTCTAGCGAGGACGGAAAAAGAAAACGCCCCGGCGATGAACCGGGGCGTTTTGCTTTTTGCGGTGGAGGACTTTTCTGTCAGGTTTCAGGGCGAAAATTAGAGACGGAACGGAGCGCTGACCGTGATCATCCACGTCGTCGACTGCGCATCCGTCACGGCCGTTGAGCTGGAGCTGATATCAGATTCGCCGCCCGCACCTTTAAACTTGCCGTATTTATTGAGAAGAAGCTCAAGGTTGAGCGCGACAAACGGGAGTCCCGTGAAGCCAGCACCCAGCTTAAAGTTTGTTCCGCCCGAGAACTTTTCATCGACGCTCTTCTTCAGCGTCAGCTCGTTCATCAGACCGTAGCCTGCGTACGCCTGGAGCAAAGGGACTTTTACGCCGACAACAGCATACAAGTTGCTGCCTGTGTACGTACCATCTACTGAGCTTGCGCCCGAGGGCTTTTCGCTATTTTTATAAGAGCCGTTCGACAAGCTGTAGTCAGCAGCGAACCAGAGAAGCGGCATCGCGTAACCTACTCGGCCACCAAATGTCGTGCCGGCCATCGTATCGGAGTAGCTGCCCGACACTCCGAAGGGCGTGTTCTTCGCAGTTCCTGCACCAACGCCGATGTAAGGCTCAAGGAGCAAATCGGCTTTTGCCGGCAAAGCCATCATGGTAAGAGCGGCGATTGCTAGTGACGAAAGTGACTTTAGAGACGGGCGCATGAAACGCATCGGTTTCCTCCTGAAGATTCTGTCCTCTATCAAAATCCGATTAAGCAGGATCCACAAGGCCGGATGCTTGATTTCGCGTTCTCTTCGCTCCCTATCTGGATCAGGGTCTAGGCGCCACGTTCAGAATCCCCAACCGCCGCGGTTTAACCGGATCGCTAAAGCGAGTTGAAGAAGAAAACTCACGACCATAAAAACGGACAGTGCTGCATACAAAAAGATCCTCGTGGATCTTCGTGCGGAGTGTTTGGCCATCATCAAAACCGGCAAAATCAGGATCGCGACCAATGGCCAATCGTAACGGAAAACACTTCGCCAAAAAGCCTGGTTCCGCGAAAAGGCTGCGATCGCAACAACTGTTGCAAGCAGTAGCCACTCTTTTCGGCGCACGAGCCAAACACAGACGCCGACGAGAAGGAGAGTCGAAGCTACAGGCAAGACAGTCGACTGCAGCCAAAGCCACATCTTCGTCGGCTGCGCGGCCGAAGGAGGATCGAAAAGTTCCTGAAGGTGGTAGACGAGCCCGGTAAAGAAATAGCCGCGAGGCATTTTGAAAACGCGCTGAGCATCTAGAAAGTAAAAGGGCTGCTTCGTAACGAGGTAATTCGCCGTTACGTAGAGACCAAGCGTTGCGAGCACGGAAGCGGCAAACCAACGACGAAAAGCCGCCCAGATTAAAAGCGCGTACCCCGTAATTCGAATCCACGGAGCAAAAAAAGCGCCGATTCCTCCGGCGGCTTTCCATCCCCAGTGAAGAGTTTTCGGATTTGCGAGCGCAATCGGCATCAAAAGCCAAAGCCATGCGTAGAAGAGCGCATCGGAGTAAGGCATGAACGCGTAGAAAGCTGCGGGATAGGAAAGTTGAAAAACGAAGATCCACCAGACCGGAACTTGGAACCGTTTACCTATGAGTTCACTTGCCGCGACACTTCCGACGAAGAAGAAAATCGTATTGAGGATGAGTGCGATCAAGTTGAACGGTTGACGAGTGACTTCGGAAATTGAGCCGGTGATCCACGAGAAGCCCGGCGGAAAAACGAGCGTCGTCGGATCTTTGCCGTAGCCCTCGTTCCAAATGCGAAAGTACCAGACAGCATCCCAGCGGTGCCAGCCGTCGACCCACTTCGGAAAATCTTTGGGTCCATCGGTGAACCAAAAAACAGCCGCAAACCACAATGCATAAATCGCGATATAAAAGCCCAACCGATTTTTGAAAAGGTCAACGATCAAGCTGGGCGTTGGATTTTCGGGAGCAGTGAGATCAGCGGGCGTCATGGTCCTCTCGCCCGCCTATCCTCGTCGGCCTCTCCCGAATCGTCAATGCTGATAGCAGTCGGTGATCGTGTCTCCCCGCTTGGCCATCGAGAAAACGGCCGCGTACGTCCACGTGCAGGCTTCGGTCGCGCAAGTTGTGGTCTTGCGAATTTTAAGTTTCGAAGGGCAATCCGCGATGTCGCCTGAAACCCTCTGTCCATCGATCGTAAAATCGATCACGCGGACATGGCTGCCATCCTCCAGATTTTTATCGCTCACGATTTTCGCTTTGTCCGGAATCGAAATCGAGTTGGCGTGGCGGAACAGGCTTTTGACAGCCTTTTTCGTTGTCGAAGTCGAATTTTTAAAACCGTAACCGAGAGCGAGCTGCCCGAGATCAAAAGAGATCGCTTCTTTACCGGCGAGTTCGACATCCGCAGCTTTCGCGTTTGCGGATATGAGCAAGAAGATCAAGGATGCGCATGCTAGGTGTTTCATAGTGGGTCCTCCTGGGCGCCTAAACTACTCACACGGATCAAGCTCGGTCGAGTGAATAAATTTTGTTTAAACACCACGACTTGACGAAATGTCCCGCCCCAAAAACAAAAAGGCGAGCTGGTTTCCCAACTCGCCTTTTCTTGTCTCAATCGATTTAGCTATTAAGCGGTGATCGCCGCTGCATCACCCAAGTTGACCGAAACCATCTTGGAGACACCTTTTTCCTGCATCGTAACGCCGTAGAGTTTGGATGCGACTTCCATCGTGTACTTATTGTGCGTAACGACGATGATCTGCGAACGCTTTGCCATCTCTTTAACGAGGTCATTAAAGCGGAAGACGTTTGCGTCATCAAGCGGAGCATCGACCTCGTCAAGCAGACAGTAGGGCGAAGGCTTCACGAGGAAGATCGAGAAGATCAACGAAACCGCCGTGAGAGCTTTTTCTCCGCCGGACAGCAAAGTCACATTCTGCATCTTCTTTCCGGGGGGCTTCGAGACGATATCGATCCCCATCTCGCCCTTCTCGGGGTCTTCGACGAGAATCAAGCTCGCCTCACCACCACCAAAGAGAACCGGGAAGACTTTCGTAAAGCGCTCGTTGACTTGCTCAAACGTCTCGCGGAATCGCTTCGCGCAAATACGGTTGATGCGGTCGATGACCTTCTTCAACTGCTCTTTTGCGTCGATCAAATCCTGCTGCTGCTTTGAGAGGAACTCGTAGCGCTTTGCGACTTCGTCATACTCTTCGATCGCCGAAAGGTTAACGTCACCGATGCGCGCAACCTTTTCGCGGAGATCTTTCAACGTCGCTTCGGCTTCTTTCACATCGCCTTCGCGGTCGCGGTAGCGTTCCGCAATCTCGGCAAGATCGAGAATGTAGCGCTCGCGAATTTGTTCCGTTAAGTGGAACTCTTTCATGCGCGCTTGTTCCAAGTGCAACTTCGCATCGTTCATGCGCGCTTGTAGCTGGTGGCGAGTCGACATTTGGCCGGAAAGCGCTTTTTCAATTTCGCGCAAGCGGGCCTGGATTTGTTCGAATTCATCGCGCTGAGCAGAAACTTCTTTTGAAGCTTCTTCCGTACGACGGATCAAATCCTCAAGCTGGACTTTGCGTTCTTCCAAGAGGACTTGGTTTGTCGACATGCTTTCGGTCGACTTCTCGCTCTCCTCGCTCATGCGCGAGAGAGTCGATTGAACTTCGTCAAACGAGCGCGAAAGCATCTGCTCTTGACGCTCGAGACCTTCTTTTTCCGAAGTCTTCGTCGCCGACAAAACTTGAAGGCGCGTCACTTCTTCTTGGAGGTCATCGATCCCGTTTCGCGCGATGAGAAGCTCTTGGTTCAAGCTCTCTGTCGTCTGCTCAAGCTCAGCTTTGCGAGCGCGCAGATCTTCAAGGCGCGTTTCGAGTTCGCCCAATTCGTTTTGACGAGTTTCTTTTTGGCTCGTGAGAGAATGAACGTCGCGCTCCTGGCGGCTGATCGCTTGGTTGGCGTTGTTCAACTCGCGCTCAGCTTGGTCCAAGTCTTTCTTTAGACCCGCGAGCGTGATTTCTTTTTCCGTATTGCGCTTTTGCGCAGCTTCAAGCTCAGCAATGAGGGTGCGGAGGCTCTCTTCAAGTTTCTTGAGCGAAGCTTGGCCGAGAGCGAGTTTTCCTGCCCATTCATCTTTCTGCAGCGAGAGTTCTTTGATCTCGCGGCGACGCTTGAGCATACCGGAATCAGCACTCTCCGCCGTACCTCCGGTGATCACGCCGTCAGCCGAGAGAAGATCGCCTTCTTTCGTAACGAACGTCCACTGCGGGAAGTTTTGGCGCAGCTCAAAAGCCGTTTGAAGATCATCAACAACGGCTACGTTCTCAAGCAAACGGCCCACTACGTTTTGGAAACGATCTGGTGTCCGCACGATGTCTTTTAAGATCGCGTTGACTTGCGAAGCTTCCAAACGTGGGGCTTCGATCTCAACCGTCTGCAAGCCGCCAGCAACGAAGCTCGAGCGACCTTTCTTTTCTTCTTTCAAGAAGCTCACCGCCGACAATGCCGAATCGGGATTGTCGGAAAGGAGCATCTGAAGACGAGGGCCAAGTGCGGCTTCCATCGCGAGCTCGTACTCGGCCGGAACTTCCACAACTTCCGCCACCGGGTGGAACTGCTGAGCTTCTTGGCGCTGACCTTCGGGCACTTGCTCAAGTTTTTGACGCTGCCAGAACATGACGGATTTAACGCCCGCTTCGAATCCTTCGAAGTTATTGGCAAGGTTTTCCAAACCGTACAAGCGAGACGTCACTTCGTTGAGCGAGTCTTTGAACTGTTCAACTTCCGTGCGGCGAGCCGCGATCTGCTGATTGAGCGATGCTTTGTTCGCTTCGAACGACTCGACGTCGCGAGCGAGATCGAGCTGCTCTTGGCGCTCTTTTTCGAGCTCGTTCCAGACTTTTTTGCGGCGGCCTTCGAATTCAAGGCGCTTCTCGAGAAGTTCTTCCAAGATCGCGCGGGCTTCGCCCTCACGCTCTTCGATCCCTTCGATCGCTTCGCGCATCGATGTGACGCGCGCTCCGATCGCCGACTCCCCTTGTGAAACCGTGAGGAGTTCGCGGCGAGCGTCGGTCAACTCGTGGTCGATCTCTTGGATGCGAGACGACGACTCATCGAAAGTGGCTTTCTTCGTTTCGTACTCGCTCTTAAGAGCAAGGGCTTCTTCACGAATCGTTTCGAGGCTATCGCGAATGCGGTCCAAATCCGCTTCGAGGATTTCGCGACGCGTTTGGTTCTCGCTCAGAAGAGATCCCGTCATCTCTTTATTCCGACGAGCTTGTTCGATCTCGAAGCGAAGCTCTTGGATCTCGCTCTCCGCTTGTTGAACTTGGTTGCGGAGAACCAAGTGCTGAGCCTGCTTGTCGTTGACGGTTGTTTCTTTTTCCGTGAGCTGCGTGCGCAGAGTCTCGACCTCGACCTCTTGGCCGCTGACGTTGGACTGCGCTTCGATTTCGGCAGCTTCGGCTTCCGCGAGTTCCCGCGCCGAACGATCCGAGATCTCTTTAATGTCGAGATATTGCTTAGACGAGAGCCAGAGATCGAGGTCTTCGATCTCACGCTTCAAATTGCGATAACGTTCAGCTCGTTGAGCTTGGCGTTGGAGGCTGTCGATCTGACGCTTCAATTCGTTCACGATGTCATGGAGACGAACCAAGTTTTGCTCAGTTGCGATCAACTTCCGTTGCGATTCGCGCTTACGGACTTTGAACTTCGTGATCCCCGCGGCTTCTTCGATGAGCATGCGGCGATCTTCAGGCTTCGCCGTGATCATCTGACCGATGGCGTTCTGCTGGATGATCGAGAAGCCTTTGGCACCCGCACCCGTATCCATGAAGATCTCTTGGATATCGCGCAGACGCGCGGGCTCTTTATTGACGAAGTACTCAGATTCGCCGGAACGGTGCAGACGACGAGTCACCATGATCTCAGAGTGCTTAAGGTACTGAACCGGGAAAGGTCCGCCGTCATTTTCAAGCGTCAGCGAAACTTCGCACATGCCGAGCGGCGCGTAGCCTTCAGCTCCGGCGAAGATGACGTCTTCCATCGACGAGCCGCGAAGGTGCTTGGCCGACATCTCGCCCATAACCCAAGTGAGGGCATCTACGATGTTCGATTTACCGCAGCCGTTGGGTCCAACAATCCCTGTGATCCCCGTGTCGAAGTGAATGACCGTACGGTCTTTGAAAGACTTAAAGCCAATGATCTCAAGCTTTTTAATACGCAAAGCTCAACCCCTCTTAATGGCCCTCTATGTGGCCACACGCGTTCCCCAAAGCATGAAACCTTCTCCGCTTGTTCGTTCCTTGAAAAGCGAGAAGGTCAAACGCCTCGGGCTTCGATCCCGAAAAGCTATACAAAAGTCGATATCGATAGTTCAAAAAAAGAGGCTTCTTATGGAGAGCCTCAGATCCAACCTTCATTAGGGAGAAAGCGTGCCCGCGCAGAATCGAAGTTGGGGATCAATGTCCCGCGGATTTCTGCGCCAACGCCGCTTGTGCCGCAGCCAAGCGTGCGATCGGAACGCGGTAAGGAGAACAGCTCACGTAATCGAGCCCCGCCTTCTGGAAGAAGTGGATCGATTCCGGATCGCCGCCGTGCTCGCCGCAAACCCCGACCTTCAAATCTTGTTTCCCGCGACGCCCGAGGTCAACCCCCATTTTCACGAGTTTGCCAACGCCGACTTGGTCGATCGTCACGAACGGATCTGCCTTGAAGATGCCTTCGGAGACGTAGCTTCCGAGGAATCGCGCAGCGTCGTCACGCGAGAGACCGAGCGTCGTTTGCGTCAGATCGTTCGTTCCGAAGCTGAAGAAATCAGCATGCTCGGAGATCTCGTCTGCCGTCACGGCTGCACGAGGTAGCTCGATCATTGTTCCGACCATGTATTGGAAGGCCACGCCCTGCTCGGTTTGAACAGCGATGACTTCTTTTTCGACGAGCTCACGAAGTTTTGCGAGCTCGCTATCAACGCCGACGAGGGGGATCATGATTTCCGGCACGAGGGTCATGCCTTCTTTCACGAGTTGACTTGCGGCTTCGGCGATCGCGCGCGTTTGCATGATATAGATCTCAGGGTACGTGATCGCCAAACGGCAACCGCGGTGACCAAGCATCGGGTTGAACTCATGCAAGCTCTTTACGCGGTGGCGGAGCTTTTCGAAATCGACGTTAATCTTTTGCGCTAGCTCTTTTGTTTCTTCGTCCGTGTGAGGAACGAACTCGTGGAGCGGCGGATCCAGAAGACGAATTGTTACCGGGTAACCTTTCATCGTCTTGAAGAGTTCCAAGAAGTCTTGGCGCTGCATCGGGAGAAGCTTTTCGAGAGCTTCTTCGCGCTCAGCTTTGTTATCTGCCACGATCATCTCGCGCATGGCAGTAATACGATCCGCGCCGAAGAAC